>NZ_JAHRFA010000077.1:0-31602 GCF_020883045.1 Microcoleus sp. CAWBG58
CCTGTTGCAGAACCTGTTGCAGAACCTATTGCCAAAATCGTAGAGTCGAGCGAACCTGTTGCCGAATCTGTTGCCCAAATCGCAGAGTCGAGCGAGCTTCCTCAACCAAAATCCGAACCTGTTGCAGAACCTATTGCCAAAATCGTAGAGTCGAGCGAAGCTAAATCCGAACCTGTTGCCCAAATCGTAGAGTCGAGCGAGCTTCCTCAACCAAAATCCGAACCTGTTGTCAAAAATCGGCAAGTTAAAAAAAGGCCACAACCGAGTAGCGATTCTCAAGGAGAACAACCACCTGTTAACAGAAAGCGAAAAATAGAAAGAAAGCAACAAGAGAGCAACGACAGCGAAACACTGCCGGGAGGCGACTCAGAATGAAGCAATTACCAATACCCAATTACCCATTCCCAATTCCTAAATGTTAGTAATGATTAGTAATATCATCGCCATTTACCGCAAAGAACTGCAAAGCTATTTTGCATCACCATTTGCCTATGCTATCGCAGCAGTCTTTTGGCTGATCACCGGCTACTTTTTAATCGCCATTCTCCTCGCCCCGGACGGCCTAATTCCCCAAATCACCCAGCGAGATAGAATGGGAATTACCGAACCTGCGATCGACATAGCCTATGAATTCCTGCAACTTTTTCTGCGAATTATGGGTTCTCTTTCACTGTTCGTATTACCAGCACTCTCCATGGGACTTTACGCAGAAGAACGCAAGCGCGGCACTTTAGAACTTTTAGCCACATCGCCCTTAACCAACTGGGTTGTTGCTACCGGCAAACTCCTCGGCGTTTTAACATTTTATACCACAATGTTGGTGCCACTGCTCTTCTGTGAGGCGATCGCCCTAAGTTCCTCAAGCCCACCCGTACCCTCCGGCGTTGTGCTGCTAGGACACGGCGGCCTAATCTTACTAGCAGCCGGAATATTGTCCCTCGGAATGTTTATTTCATCCCTTACAGACAGCACGATTTTATCCGCCATCCTCACCTTCGCTCTAGTCTTATTTCTGTGGGTAATCGATGCAGCCGCCGTCGGTATCGGCGGGCCCTTCGGAGCAGCATTAGGACAGCTTTCACTCCTAACACATTACACTAATCTTGTCAAGGGAGTTTTTGATACTAGCAGTATAATTATCTTTGCCAGTTACATCATTCTAGGAGTATTTCTCACAGCACAGTCGATCGACGCTTTGCGATATCAGCGTTCTTAAAAACAACGGGCATCGAGCCTAAAAGCATCGGCCAAACAGGACATCGGCCAAACAGGACATCGGGCATTAATCTGCCTACTGACTTATTCCTTTTGCCCATCCATTACATCAGTTACAAAATCCGTTGCCGAACTTCCTTCAACATTCGGTTATATTTTCAGGGTAAATGATTCTACCAAGTAAATCAAACAATGAGATTTATCAATCCCAAAATCGACTTTGCCTTCAAAAAGATCTTCGGTTCCAGCGACAGCAAATACATCCTCATTAATTTTTTAAACGCCATCCTTTATGAAGCACAGCCTGTCATTAAAGACTTAGAAATAATCGACTCCCAACCGGGAAATAAAACTTTCGGAGTCCCAGACACACACCTAGATGTCAAAGCCACAATTAACGGTGGCAGAATCGCCCTCATTGAAATTCAACTGCTCAACGTTCCTTCCTTCGAGAAAAGAGTGTTGTACAATGCTGCCAAAGCCTACAGCGGGCAATTAACAGGAGAAGAACGCTATGAAAGACTAAAAACAGTAACTTCCTTGAAAATTGCCGACTTTGAAATGTTTGAAAATCAGCCAGAATTTATGACTCGGTTTGTTTTCAAAGAAAAAGAGCAAAAATTTGATTGTCCAGATACTGAAATAGAATTAGTATTTGTGGAGCTGCCAAAATTCAGTAAAGAATTAGCACAATTAGAAACAGGATCTGAACAATGGATTTACTTTCTCCAAAATGCCAGTATTCTGGAGACAGTCCCCGAAACACTGAGTGCTGTTCCCGAAATTCAGAAAGCTTTTAAAATTGCCAACAAGGACAATTTTAGTCAAGAAGAATTAAAAGAGTTGCAGAACCAAGAACAGTGGATTCAAGACCAGCAGATTGCGATAGAAGTAGCAAGAGAACAACTGACAAAAACTGCTCAACTCTCATTAATATTGCGTCAACTTGTGCGACGCTTAGGCACAATCCAACCGGAACTAGAAAACTCGATCCGTCAATTAGGATTACAGGAATTAGAAGAATTAGGAGATGCGGTTCTGGATTTCAACAGTCTCTCAGATTTAACAGCCTGGTTGCAGCAGACTAACTCAATATAGAATAAAATTCTTGAACCGGAATTTGCTCACACAAACAATATTTAGCTTATGAAAATTACCAAAACAAATTGGAAATACGTTTTTTGGCTGGGCCCTCTCCTCACCGCAGCGGGGTTAACAGCAGCACTTGTATCCGCAGCGTGGGAACCCCTGACAGTCGGTTTAGTTATTGCCGGAATAGTGACGATCGCACTTTGGCTGCTATCCTTGACTTACGAACAAGGCTTTTGGGGGCGACGTTCCACTCAAGCGAGTACCAACGCCCTGATTGCTACCCTCGCCGTCTTTGTGATTCTGGGAGTAATTAACTTTATAGCCTTTCGCTATCCCCTCCGCATCGACTTAACCGAAAGCCAACAATTTACCCTCGCCCCCCAGACTCAACAAATCCTGCAAAACCTGCAACAAACAGTCAAGGTTTGGGTATTTGACCCCATCCAAAATCCGCAAATTAAAGAATTGCTGCAAAGCTACAAACGCGAGGGAGGCGAAAAGTTTCAATACGAGTTTGTTGACCCCCAGGCCCAACCGGGAAAAATCCGGGAGTTTAGCATTAGCAGCATCGGAGAAATTTACTTGCAATCCGGTGACAAAAAACAAGTCCTGCAAAAAGGTGGTACTGCTTTTGGTAGTGACCCGAATCAAGGTCTTTCGGAGATCAAACTTACAAATGGCTTAGAAGAAATTCTCAGCACTCGTACTCCTACAGTTTACTTTTTGCAAGGCAAAGGAGCTCGCCCGCTGAAAGAAGGTCAAGGCGGAATTCAGCAAGCTGAAAAAGCTCTAAAAGATAAATACTATAACTCTCAAACGCTGAATTTGAGCGAACGAAAAGAAGTTCCAGAAGATGCAGATGCTTTAATTGTTCCCGGACAGGATAAACCTTTTTCGGATGTAGAAATTAAAGCACTAAAAGCTTATCTCGATCGCGGTGGCAGTTTATTTTTAATGGTAGACCCGGCAATTAATACGGGATTAGACAAATTTTTGCAAGAATGGGGCGTAAAACTAGACAGCCGTTTGGTCATCGATGCTTCGGGTACCGGTCAAAAATTTGGCCTGGGCGCGACGGTTCCCACAGTCAGGCGTTACGGGGAACATCCGATTACTCAAAGTTTCGGTAGCGGTATTTCATTTTATCCGTTTGCACGCGCTTTGGAAACTTCGCCTGTAGTAGGGATAGAGGAAAAACCCCTGATTTGGACGAGTCAGGAAAGTTGGGCGGAAAGCGATTTGACGACTAAAAAATTGGAGTTCGATCCGAAGACCGATCGACAAGGCCCGTTATTATTAGGTGTGGCTTTGGTGCGATCGGGTTCTGATAGCACTCCGTTAAACCCCTCACCCTCACCAACACCAGTCACGCCTTCACCCCAACCATCGGCGACAACTTCGCCATCGCCAACAACTTCGCCATCGCCAACAACTTCACCATCGCCAACAACTTCACCATCGCCAACAACTTCGCCATCGCCAACAACTTCACCATCACCAACAACTTCACCATCACCAACAACTTCGCCGAAACCATCGCCATCACCAACAACTTCGCCGAAACCTTCACCATCACCGACAACTTCACCATCACCAACAACTTCGCCGAAACCTTCACCATCACCAACAACTTCACCATCACCGACAACTTCGCCATCACCAACAACTTCGCCATCACCAACAACTTCGCCATCACCGACAACTTCACCCGTAGCTTCCCCAATTAGTTATTCGGTGATTGTCTCCCAAGAAGCTACACCTCCAGCATTACCGACGACTTCCCCAACACCAACAACATCTCCCACAGTATCTCCTGAAAGTTCGCCCACGCCAACACCAACAACATCTCCCACAGTATCTCCTGAAAGTTCGCCCACGCCAACACCAACAACATCTCCCACAGCATCTCCGACAGCATCTCCCAGTCTAACCACAACTCCTTCTGTGCCCTCAAGTCCTACAAAAACATCGCGCATGGTAGTAATTGGTACATCTCAATTTGTGACTAACGGTTGGTTTGACCAACAACTCAATAGCGATGTGTTTCTCAATTCAGTGAGTTGGTTGAGCAAACCAGACCAGCAAAGCTTTTCTATCAGCCCGAAAAAAGCTACCAACCGCCGCATTAACATGAATGATGTCCAAGTAGGATTGTTGGTTTTAGCTTGGCTGATTTGGCCTTTACTGGGACTGGGTATTGGTGGTGCTATTTGGTGGAAGAGAAGATAATTATGAAGCAAGTTCGGCAACGAGCAATGTAGGGAATTTAAGAAATGTAAGGGATTTATTTGCCTCTTTCTTGTTTTTCAACCCATTCCCAATTCGCAATTCCTAATTCCCAATTCCTAATTCCCGTAGGGTGCGTCAGGGGAAAATTATTAGTCACAGAGCAAAATATTCAACCCTGACGCACCCTACAATAAGTAATTCCCAATTCCTAATTCCTAATCCCTAATTCGCGTAGGGTGCGTCAGGCGGGAATTATTAGTCACCAAGCAAAATATTCAATCCTGACGCACCCTACAATAACTAATTCTCGTAGGGTGCGTCAGGCGGGAATTATTAATCACAGAGCAAAATATTCAACCCTGACGCACCCTACAATGACTAATGACTAATGACTAATGACTAATTTCCGATTATTATGAAATTGCAGAAAAATACATTTATATTGATAGCCGTTGCGCTGACTATGGCGGGGTTGGTTTCTTTGTACGAGACGCAAGTCTCTCCGAAACAGGAGGCGGCTAAGGACGAAAAACATAAAATTTTTACTTTCAAGTCCGATCGCGTACAATTCTTTACAGTTAAAACTCCGGAAAAAATCTTGACTTTTGAACGGGTTTATGCAAAGAAAGGAGGTAAGTCTAGCTGGGAAATGAAATTGCCGGTGCAAGCACACGCGAGTCAGGCATCGGTGGATTTTTTGCTGGACAGGCTGGCAACAGGAAAGAGCGATCGCACAATAGATATTACTGCGGCTCAACTGCCAGAATTCGGCCTTGACCAACCGCAAGCCACAGTCACAGTCAAACTGGACAACCAGGAAACTCACCGCCTAGTGTTAGGCAAAACAGACTTTAGCGGCCGCTTTTTGTACGCCCAAGCCAACCCGGCGGAAGCGCCACCTCAAAATAGTGCCGAAACTTTGCCAGTCCTGCTGGTACCTTTTGACTTTAAAAATGCCGTCCAGCGACCTTTGTCTGAGTGGAAAAAAGCAGAAACACCCAAACCTGAGAAACCGCAAACACCTTCTCCCACGCCAAGTCCTGAGAATCAATAGATGCTGGGTCGATCGAATTTGGTAAGAAACCAGACATTCGGTATGGCCTCGGAACAAGCTGAGATAGAATGTAAACTACCCACCACCAATTGCTACGCGCTACGCGCTTGCCATCTGGTGGGGGCTTTCAGCAGCCCTCTCAATGTGCTTGCTCAAAGAACAAGACAGCATCTCGGAACCTCTAGGCGCGTTTACGAGCACCCCAAGAGCAGAAATATTTTTAGCTGCGTTGTAGTCAGCATCACCACTCCAGCCACAATGTTCACAAACAAACTTTTTACCATTCCGATAAGATTCACCTCGAACCGGGTGAATATGGTAGCAGTTGTGGCAAGTTTGGCTGGTAAATCTCGGGTCAACAAAAACAAGTTTTACACCATGTTTTATCGCCTTATAGGTTAAGAATTGCCGCAATTGGTAGAAGGCCCAACTATTACTAAGCCTGCGCTCTTTTTGGGTGCGACGAAGTTGGTTAGTGCGTTCTCTAATTCCGGTCAAATCCTCCAAGCCAATCGCTTGTTTTTGGTGACTAGCTTTAGTTACCAGCCTGTGACTGACAGTGTGATTGAGCAATTCCTGAAAGCGTCTTTCCTTGCCCGACAACCGTTTCAACAGTGCCCGACATCTGCGACGGGTGCTGCGCGTGCCTTTCGCGGCTTTTTGCTGGATACTCGCTCTCAAGGAAGCGTAATGGTTTCTCACCTTGGTAATTTCTTTACCGCTAAATTTATCCCCTTCAGAAGTAACAACAATGTCAGTTCTCCCCAGATCGCAACCCAAAACACCATCAGTTGCTTCTAGATCTGGTGGCGCAGACTCAAGCTGAATATTCAGATAGTAGGTGGCATCCTTGCGCTTACACAAAGTAGCTGTTTTGGGTGTTTGTCCTTTCAACAATGCCCGCTGGTAATTACCAATCGCCAACGGAAATCGCTCTCTACCATCGACAGTAGTCAAGCTGACCGTCCAATCTTTTTCTCTCAACGAAAAAGTGCGGACATCATAAGTAGCACTGGTGGGGGCAAACTTCTTCACTGGCTTACCATCTTTCTTCGCGGTTTTCCGATTACCAGAAACCCGTCTAATTGCATGAATAGCCAACTGAGAGGACAAACCAAATCTAGCTCTGACATCCTGATAAACCAAAGACTGAATAGCCAATTCGTTCATCAAATTAGGCTGTACGACTTGGTTTACATACTCGCAAGCATCAGCAAACGCCTGAAGCATCGCTTCAATTTTGGCGACTTGCTCAGGCGTTACTTGGAGTTTGCAAGATACTGTCAGGACTTGTTTCATAGCTTTATTTTATCTCACGTATTGAGATGTCGTCAAGCAGCAAAGCCTCAGTTGTTCGCTCGTCGCACACCCCCTCGCCTGTTTTCCCTGCGGTCGAAATTGGCTTGCGGGGTGTATCTCCTCCCTGACCCGCATTCCTCACCACCGCCAAAAACATTGCTACGCTCGTTTTATGGCGGGGGACTCCTGCGGTTATAGTTGAAGAACAAATCCCAAAACCTCTCAATTCCTAACATTCCTCGCCTAAAATACAGAAAAGTCTAAACTTAAACTGTATTCAAGCGGCGTGCATTACTCCCAGGAAAGGGCGAATATGTTTCAGACAGCACTCAACCAAGGTACGACAGCAACGGATACAGCGCTTGACGTTGAACTCCGCAAGGTCTTTAAGGTATTTAACGGCGAAACCGCAGTCCGCGGAGTTGACCTCAGCATTCGTCAAGGAGAATTCTTTAGCATTCTCGGGCCCTCCGGCTGCGGTAAGACTACCACGCTGCGCTTAATCGCTGGGTTCGAGACTCCCTCGGCTGGCGAATTGATGATTCGCGGCCAGTCGATGACGAATACTCCAGCTTACCGCCGTCCGGTAAATACTGTGTTTCAAAGCTACGCCCTGTTCGGACACATGAATGTCTGGGACAATATTGCTTTTGGATTGCGGATTAAAAAGCTCGGGAAATCGGAAGTAGAAGAACGGGTACGCGAAGCTTTGCAATTGGTGAAGATGGAATCTTTCGCCAACAGGTTTCCGGGTCAAATGTCGGGCGGCCAGCAGCAGCGGGTGGCTTTGGCCAGAGCTCTGGTAAATCGACCGGCGGTTCTGTTGCTGGACGAACCCTTGGGTGCTCTGGATTTGAAGTTGCGGAAGCAGATGCAGTTGGAATTGTCGAATTTGCATCAAGAGTTGGGTTTGACTTTTGTGATGGTGACTCACGACCAAGAAGAGGCGATGAGTCTTTCTAACCGGATTGCGGTGATGCACGAGGGCAGGATTGAGCAAATTGGCTCTCCTGAAGAAATTTATGAGTGTCCCCAGACTGCTTTTGTGGCGGATTTTATTGGGGATACTAATTTGTTTTCTGGTACGGTGGAGTCGATCGACCGATCGACTATTACAGTTCGCACATCCGCCAATCTGAAAATAATCGTTCAGCAGTCGGATATGTGGAGTGGTGTCATCGGTGACTCTGTGGTGGTTAGCGTCCGGCCTGAAAAAGTATATTTGAATCTCTACCAGCCGGAATTGTCGGTCAACTGTTTTGAAGGGCGGCTCAAAAACATTATGTACATGGGCACCCACGTTCATTACGTGGTTGAGTTGTCGTCCGGCGATAAAATTACGGTGCGCCAACCAAATACTGGCGGTACTTTCCCAGACCCGCACACGCCGATTTATGCTTACTGGGGAACTACTGATTGTCTCGCTTTGGGCGATCGAAAATAATTAGTCAGTTGTTAGTTGTTAGTTGTTAGTTGTTAGTTGTTAGTTGTTA
Source organism: Microcoleus sp. CAWBG58 (assembly GCF_020883045.1). Taxonomy (NCBI): domain Bacteria; kingdom Bacillati; phylum Cyanobacteriota; class Cyanophyceae; order Oscillatoriales; family Microcoleaceae; genus Microcoleus; species Microcoleus sp. CAWBG58. The sequence continues at coordinate 8,383 of NZ_JAHRFA010000077.1, forward strand.
GTTGTTAGTTGTTAGTTCCAATAACAGATAACCAATAACAGATAACCAATAACAGATAACCAATAACAGATAACCAATAACAGATAACAAATTACCAATCTTAGAATCTGTGCCTCCGACAAATCTACCAATTTCCAGGATTTTCCCGGCTAATTCCACACGCCGTCAGTTCCTAAAAAATTCGGCGGCGACAATTTCCGGGTTAGCTCTTTCCAGTTGCGGCTGGCGGCTTGCAGACGTAAAATCTGCTCCTCCCGTCAAAGGTGCTGCCGACCAACTTTTCATCTATACTTGGGCAGGCTATACCGATAAAGCTTTGCTCGATCGCTTTGCTGAAAAAACGGGGATTCGCGTAATTGCACACTTGTTAGACTCCCCGGAAACAATGCTGGCGAGACTTAAAGTTGGTGTTCCCCACATCTACAGCATCGTTTACCCGTCTGATTACATGGTGGTGCAGATGAAAAAACTCGGGATGTTGGCTCAGTTAGACCGATCGATCGTCGGCGGACTCGATCGGCTCAAAAAGCGGTTCCAAAACCCCGTCTACGACCCGGGAAACCGCTACAGCGTGCCTTTTAGTTGGGGGACAACTGGACTGATTTATAACAGCGAACAGTTCAAAGAACCTCCCGAAGATTGGAGTTATTTGTGGGAACGCAAAAAAGAGTTAGCAAGGCGAATGACTCTGCTAAACGACGTTAGAGAAGTAATGGGCGCGGCGCTGCGGATGCTCGGTTATTCTCTTAATTCTACAAACAAACAACAAGTAAAAAAAGCCTATGAAAAATTAAAAGAGCTCAAATCGGCGATCGCATCTTTTACGACAGATGCTTGGCGATCGCAAATCCTGACAGGAGAGTTAAAATTAGCAATGTGCTATTCTTCTGATGCCAATGAAGTAATTGCAAAAAATCATAAATTGCGGTATGTTGTGCCGAAAAGTGGATCTTCGCTGTGGACTGACACCTTAGTAATTCCTAAAGGAGCACCAAATCTAGATGCAGCTTACAAATGGATTAATTTCATACTCCAAGCCGATATTGCCGCTTCCCTAGTCCAACGATTAGGTTTTGCAACTCCTTTAGAAGATGCTTTTTATTTGCTGACTCCAGAAGTTCGCAAAAATAAAATTCTTTTTCCTTCTGAGGCTACTTTAGAAAACTGCGAAGGCGTGGCACCCCTAGGAAAATTTACAGATGTTTACGATCGTTACTGGACAAAACTAACCAGCATCTAATAGCATCAGTATTAATCTGCCTCCATCTGCGTTTGCTCCAAAATCTAAAATCAGTTAATTTCCAAATCTAAAATCTAAAATCAAACTGTGCCTCCGACAAATCTACCAATTTCCAGGATTTCCCCGGCTAATTCCACACGCCGTCAGTTCCTAAAAAATTCGGCGGCGACAATTTCTGGGTTAGCTCTTTCCAGTTGCGGCTGGCGGCTTGCAGACGTACAATCTGCTCCTCCTGTCAAAGGTGCTGCCGACGAACTTTTTATCTATACTTGGGCAGGCTATACCGATAAAGCTTTGCTCGATCGCTTTGCTGAAAAAACCGGCATTCGCGTAGTCGCCGACGTGTTTAGCTCCAACGAAGAGATGCTGGCTAGGGTTCAAGCTGGTGGCGGCCGCGCCTACAGCATCATTTACCCGTCTGACTACATGGTGGTTCAGATGACGGAACTGGGGCTGTTGACTCAATTAGACCACTCGATTTTGGGCGGACTCGATCGACTAAAAAAACAGTTTCAAAACCCTGTATACGACCCAGGAAACCGCTACAGCGTTCCTTTGAGCTGGGGAACCACAGGCTTGATTTACAACAGCGAACAACTCAAAGAAGCTCCGGTCGATTGGAGTTATTTGTGGGAACACAAAAAAGAGTTAGCAAGGAGAATGACGCTAGCGAGCGATGTTCGAGAAGTCATGGGCGCTGCGTTGCGGATGCTGGGCTATTCTCTGAATTCTACTAACCCAGAGCAAGTCAAACAAGCTTACCAAAAGTTGGTGGAACTCAAACCTGCGATCGCATCTTTTACCACGGATGCTTGGCGGCCGCAAATGCTGACGGGGGATTTGAAGATAGCCATGTGTTATTCTTCTGATGCCAATGAAGTAATTTCAGATAACGACAAATTAAAGTATGTCGTACCAAAAAGCGGTTCTTCTCTGTGGACTGATACTTTAGTAATTCCCAAAGGTGCTCCCAATCCCGATGCAGCTTATAAGTGGATTAACTTTATGTTGCAAGCGGATGTCGCTGCTTCTCTAGTAGAAAGGCTCAGTTTTTCAACTCCTTCGGAAGATGCTTATAGTTTGCTGACGCCGGAAGTCCGCGAAAACGAGCTTCTTTTCCCTTCGGAAGCTGTTTTGAAAAATTGCGAAGGTGTGGCTCCAGTAGGGAAATTTATGGAAGTTTACGATCGCTATTGGACTAAATTAACCGCTGGTTAACCCTAACCTGTAGGAGCAAATTTGACCAACAATCTCTGACTCTCGCCCCCAGAGTCGATCGCCCGCATCAATTTTTCCGACAATAAGTCGATCTGGTACATTTAGATTTACCGTTGGGTGGGGGCGGGTTTATACGAATTCGGGCTTTGAAATTAAAGATTTTGGTGAATTCGCCCCTACCGCTAAAAAATCCAAACTATTATTTATGGCTGTTTCTACCAAAGCTCCCCCTCCGATTCCTCCCACTGCTCCAGTCAAGCCTGAAAGCGTCCCCCCATGGTCAAAGTGGACAGGCCCGCTAGCATTGCTCGGCCCTTCTGGCTTGTTCCTGGTTTTATTATTAGTAATACCAACTCTGGTGATTTTTCAACTTAGCTTGGTACCAAATATTAAGCCGGGAGATTTGGTAAATCCTTCGGGAATCGGCAACTACCTGCGAGTGTTTGAGCCGCTTAACTTGCAGGTGATGGGTCGATCGCTCTTTTTTGCCACGGGAACGACTATTCTGTGCTTGCTGCTGGGATTTCCTGTCGCTTACTGGATCGCGCTCAATGTCTCGCCCAAGTGGCGGAATTTAACTTTGTTGGGCTTTGTGTTGCCACTGTGGACTTCTTCACTTTTGCGATCGTATGCTTGGATTACAATTCTGCGTCCTACGGGCGTTCTCAACTCGCTCCTGGGACTTTTGGGCATCCCTCCTCTAGAATTGTTAAATCAAAGTTCCGCCGTTCTAATCGGCATGGCTTACAGCTATTTGCCCTATATCGTAACCATTCTCTACGCTTCCTTGGAAAAGCTCGATCGCAGATTGCTAGAAGCATCTCAGGATTTGGGTGCGAATCCGGTAGAAACTTTCTGGAAAGTAACAGTACCGCAGACAATGCCGGGGATTGCGGCGGGTTCTTTGCTAGTATTTATTAGCTGTTTGGGGGATTTTGTCGATCCCGAGTTGCTCGGTGGAGCTTCTAGCATGACGGCTGCTCGTTTGATTTACAATCAGTTTTTGGGCGCGACTCAAAATTGGGGGCTGGGTTCGGCTCTGAGTATGGTATTGATCTTTGCAGTGAGTATCGGAATTGCACTTTTACTCAAATATGGCGATCGTAATGCAGTTTAGTCAGTTGACAGTTGACAGTTGACAGTTGACAGTTGACAGTTGACAGCAGTCATTAGTTATTAGTTATTAGTCATTAATTAGTTGCTACAAATTCTCTTCAAATCGATGCCCGATGCCCGATGCCCGATGCCCGATGCCCGATGCCCGATGCCCGATGCCCAATTCCCAATTCCCCGATTACCAATTACCAATTCCCGATTAACGAGATATGGAAAATACCGCCGACAATCCACAGGAGGAAATACAACCCGATATGTACTTAAAACCTAAATTTAAGATTTCTTGGCAGGCAATATTTACCGTTTCAATGTTTTTTTATATGTACCTGCCAATTTTGGTACTCACATTTTACAGCTTTAACAAATCCCGTTTTAGCGCCGGCTGGGAAGGATTTACTTTAGATTGGTACGTTAAATTATTTAGCGATACGCGGATTTTAATTGCCCTGAGAAACAGTTTAACAGTTGCTGTTTGTGCAGTTGCCATCTCGGCGGTACTCGGCACTTTAATGGCCGTTGGTTTAGCCCGCTACCGCTTTCCCGGCAAAAGTTTATATCAGGGAGTTTCCTACTTGCCGATTATTATTCCAGATATTGCCAGCGCAGTTGCTACTCTAGTATTTTTAGCAGCATTAGCTATTCCTCTGAGTTTGTGGACAATTGTCGCGGCCCACGTGGTGTTTTGTCTGGCTTACATCGCTCTAGCTGTTTCTACTAGATTGGCAGATTTAAACCCGTATTTAGAAGAGGCTGCCTTGGATTTGGGTGCAACACCTGTTGAGGCTTTTATTCAGGTTTTGCTACCTCAATTAATACCTGGAATTGTTTCGGGTTGTCTGCTATCTTTTGTGCTCAGCATGGACGATTTTTTGATTGCGAGTTTCACCGCCGGTAGCGGGACTACAACTCTACCGATGGAAATTTTTAGCCGGATTCGGACTGGTGTGAAACCTGATATTAATGCTCTGAGCGTGCTGTTGATAGTCGGTTCGGGAGGATTGGCGTTTTTAGCGGAATATTTGCGCGGCAGGGGCGACCAAAAACAGGCTCATTAGTCGTCAGTAGGGGCGGTGCCCCCGTGCCCGCCCTCTCTCTTAGTAGATTAGTCATTAGTCGTAGGGTGCGTCGCCACAGAAAATTTCTAACTTAATATCGACAATCTCATAGCGACGCACCTGATAGCATTGAGAAAATATCTGCGTTAATCCGCGTTAAGGAGCGATTTCCCTATAAGTCATAGTCGTAGGGTTCGTCGCCACAGAAAATTTCAACTCAATATCAACAATCTCACAGCAACGCACCTGATAGCATTGCCACCGACTAAAGAACTCAAATTAGGTGCTATACTAAAACGGATTTGACTGAATGTTAATGCAGGCGGCTGTTAGGCAGTGAACAAAACTAGATAATACCCATATCGGATATAATGTGCCAGTGCCATAATACAAAAATGCGGAAAGATTTTAATAAAAATCAGGAGTTCTTGTGAAGATTGTACTCGCAAAAATATTAGAACACAAAGAGGCTTACGCCAACTTGCCACTATTCCAATATATGCGGGATGCAAGTTTATCTGAAGAACAGCGGCTGTCTTTTTACCCGTGTATGGCGCATTTTATTCTGAGTTTTGGGGATATCAACAAATATATGCTGCGCTCCGAGCCGACAAGCGATGAGTACCAGCAGCGGGTGAACATTCATACCTATGAAGACGACCACCATTGGCTTTGGTACCTTGAAGATTTTGCCAAACTCGGTTTCGATAATCGGTGCACTCCAACGAACCTGATGCGTTTTTTGTGGAGCGACGAAACACGCCAAAATCGAATTCTAACTTACCGCCTGGCTGCTCTCATTTCTACAGCAAGTGCTGTAGAACGGCTTGCCATAATTGAGGCGATTGAAAAAACTGGAAATGTCCTTTTCAGTACCGTGCAGGATCTGGCAAAAGCCATTGAGTTGCGGCGCAACATCGAATTGCGATACTGCGGGGCATTTCACTTTAACCTAGAGTCAGGTCATTTGGTAGGAAGCGATCGCATTGATATTTCAGAAATTTGCCTCAATGGTGCGATTCAGACCCGCTGTCTGGAGCTCGTTGATGAAGTCTTTGGGTTATTTGAGTCGTGGACTCACGAACTCCTCAGCTATGCAAAAGAAAATTCCTCAGCTATCCAAAAGCACACTGCTTTTTTAGGTTAATTCGATTCCTTAAAAGTCTAGCCATTGACTAAAGATCTCAAATGGGATCTATAGACAATCTCATAGCGACGCACCTGATAGCATTGAGAAAATATCTGAGTTAATCCGCGTTAAGAATCGGTTTTCCTAGAAGTTTTAAAGGTTCGCAACACGGATTGAACGCGAGCAACGACATTACTAAGAGGTGCTAACTAACCGTAAGGTGCGTCAGGAGAAAAATTATTAATCTGCGTACACCCTACAATAACTAACTAACCTTCCGCTCGGGAAGGTGGTAATTTCACTTTACTAGCCAAACCTACTGCTTCCAAGGCTTGAATTGTCATCCAGGTGAAGTCAATTTCCCACCATTTCATACCGTGACGGGCAGAGTATTGATAAGCGTGGTGGTTGTTGTGCCAGCCTTCCCCGTAAGTCAAAACAGCAACCCACCAACAGTTAGTAGAACTATCTTCGGTTTCGTAAGTGCGGTAGCCAAATTTGTGAGTTGCACTGTTCACAAACCAAGTGCAGTGATACACCAAAACTAAGCGGGCAAAGATTACCCAAACTACAAATGACCAGCCTGCTACAAAGTAAAGCAACACGCCAAAGACGATTTGCATCGGGAGAAAGTAGTTTTGCAAAAATCGGTAAAATGGATCGCTAGCAATGTCTTTGGTACAGCGGGGAATTTCAGCGTGAGCCGGGCCTTTATATAGCATCCAGCCGAGGTGACTCCACCAAAAACCCTGTTGGGCATTGTGAGGGTCGATCGCATTTTGGTCAGAGTGGGTGTGGTGCAATCGGTGCAGTCCAACCCAATCAATTATTCCTCCTTGACAGGCAAGGGCTCCGCAAAATGCTAGAAAGTATTCTACGAATTTTGGTGCCTGAAAACTGCGGTGGGTGAGCATACGATGCCATCCGAGAGTTATTCCCAAACCGCCTGTTATCCAGTGCATGAATACTGTTAAACCAACTGCTGTCCAATTGAAGTTGCTGGGAAGCAGTGCGAACAAAGCACCGATGTGAAGTCCTGCTAAACTAATAACGTGCTTCCAATTGTATTGGAGTTTTTCTTGCGTTGCTATTGTCATTCTATTTTTGGTTTCTGATGAGATACCGAGCTAGATTCACGCATAAAAGTTTGGATTGAGCAGTGAACTTTCTTGCTGCACACTTGCCCAAACGAATCAAAAATGAATGAATTATAGATTTAGGATGAGGATTGAAAAAGATTTACGGTTTAATGAATGAAAATAAAAACTTTGGCTGCTAAACAAAATTTTTTGTTCTCAAATCTATTATAACTGATTATGGTTTTGGTTGGGTCGATCGCACAAGATGATTCAATCTCAGTTCAACCCAACCTTTAGCGATCGCAAAAACAGGATTAGGCATTGGTCACGAGCCATTAGTCCAGAACTGATGACCGACAACCAATGACTAAATTGCCGATCGCCCTATTTTTCTGCTAACTTCACTTTGGTTGCCAAACCCAGCGATTGCAGCAGTTGAATTGTCATCCAGGTCAAATCGATTTCCCACCATTGGAGACCGTGGCGAGCGGAGTATTGGAAAGCGTGGTGGTTGTTGTGCCAGCCTTCGCCGTAGGTGAGCAAAGCCACCCACCAGCAGTTAGTCGAACCATCGCCGGACTCGTAGGTGCGGTAGCCGAATTTGTGGGTAGCGCTATTAACCAGCCAAGTGCAGTGGAACACCACTACAATCCGCATGAATACGCCCCAAACCACGAAAGACCAGCCGCCTAATAAATAAAGCAACACACCGAAGACAATTTGGAGGGGTATAAAATATGCTTGGAGAAACTTGTATACTGGGTCGTCGCCGATGTCTTTCGTAAAGCGGGGGATTTCAACTCGGATCGGCAGATCTGACAGCATCCAGCCCATGTGGCTCCACCAGAAGCCTTGATTGGAATCGTGGGGATCCGTTTCTGTGTCGGAATGGATGTGGTGTAACCGGTGCATTCCGACCCAGTCAATCGGGCCGCCTTCACAGGACAGAGTACCGCAAATTACTAGGAAGTATTCGAGCCATTTCGGTGTTTGAAAACTGCGGTGGGTGACGAGACGGTGAAATCCGAGGGTTATTCCTAAACCACCTGTTACCCAGTGCAGGAATACTGCTAGACCGACCGCAGACCAGCTAAAGTTACCCGGCAGCAAAGCAAATAAAGCGCCGGTGTGCAGAAAGGCCATAAAGCCTATGACAGGCCAATCAGGAGAAGTTTTTTTGGAAGTTACAATCGTCATGAATATCTTATGTTTACAAACTAGGGGCCGCATCTACGCCATAATGAACAGCGCGCACGCAAGTGGTGAGCGAGGTATAGATGAATAGCGTTTCACGGCTACAGGAAGCAGAACAGGCACTCTTTCAGATTTTTTCTGGTATTGACGCGACAGTCAAGCAAAATCTTCAAAGAGTCTTAAAAGCTTTTCGCAGCCACCGGGTTGGAGTCCACCATTTTGCAGGAGTTACGGGTTACGGCCACGATGATTTGGGTCGGGAGACTTTGGACGGGGTATTTGCCGAAGTTGTAGGGGCCGAGGCGGCAGCGGTGCGGGTACAGTTTGTTTCGGGTACTCACGCGATCGCCTGTGCTCTGTTTGGCATCCTGCGTCCCGGTGACGAAATGTTGGCAGTGGCTGGTTCTCCCTACGATACTTTAGAAGAAGTGATCGGCTTGCGGGGGCAAGGTCAAGGTTCACTTATTGACTTCGGCATTAGTTACCGTGAGTTGCCTCTAACTCGCGAAGGTAGTGTGGATTGGCAGACATTGAGCTCTGCTATTTCAACAAAAACTCGCCTGGTTTTGATCCAGCGCTCTTGCGGTTATTCTTGGCGATCGAGTCTGTCTATTTCTGAGATTAAAAAAATCGTCGATCTAGTCAAACATCAGAATCCTAACACAATTTGCTTTGTTGATAATTGTTACGGCGAGTTTGTTGATGATTGCGAACCTACTGCTGTGGGTGCAGATCTGATGGCGGGTTCTTTAATCAAAAATCCAGGGGGTACGATCGTCCCTGCGGGCGGTTACGTGGCCGGGAGGGCGGATCTGGTGGAGGCGGCAACTTGTCGCTTGACAGCGCCCGGCATCGGTAGCAGCGGGGGCGCGACTTTTGATTTGAACCGCTTGCTGTTTCAGGGTTTGTTTATGGCCCCGGGGTTTGTGGGCGAGGCGATGAAGGGCAATCATTTGACGGCTTATGTTTTTTATAAGCTGGGTTATCGGGTGAATCCGATTCCTTTGGCGAAGCGCAGGGATGTAATTCAGGCGATCGAATTCGGTTCTGCTGATAAGTTAATTGCTTTCTGTCGGGCTGTGCAGCAAAATTCCCCAGTCGGTTCGTATTTAGACCCAGTACCGGCGCCGATGCCGGGATACGAGAGTCAGTTGGTGATGGCTGGCGGTACTTTTATTGATGGCAGCACCTCGGAGTTTTCAGCAGACGGGCCTCTGCGAGAACCCTATGTGGCTTTTTGTCAAGGGGGTACTCATTGGACTCATGTGTCGATCGCCCTGGAAGCTGCGATCGAGGCTGTCGGGCCGGCCAAATAAGTTTGGTATAAAACCGTGGTTTTTGAGTGATACATTTCGTCTGAGCTTGCCTGAGCAACGGGTAAACAAACAGAATACCCAAAGTCCCGACTTTTTCGGTGAAGTCGGGACTCTAACGGCGATCGCGTCTTAATTTAATTAGAACGACCTACTTATTTTTCCACTGCTGCGGGTGTGAAACGAATTTCTATCCGTCTCCTAGTTGGATCGGGACTACGATTGGTTCCGGCGTATTCTCCAGAAATTAGGAATAGTTGTGCTGCTGAATAAGCACGGAATTTTAAACCTTGTAACCGACCAGTTTTTCGTTGAAAATCTTGGAGATTTTTGACTACCGCTAAGGCCCGCATTAATCCTAAATCTGCATTAGAACCTGCTTTTAAGTTACTGACAGATTCATTACCACTAGCTACATTTTCTAACGTTTGATCTAAATTGCTAACAGGCTCTACTGTTTCTTGACCGTCAGTATGACCGATTATTTCTACAACATATCCGGGATATTGCTTGGCAAAACTTTCAAGTTGGTCAACTACCTCATTGTCAATAAATAAACGCAGACCTTCTGGTAAATCGGCTCTTCCTGCCTCGAATTTAAGAGGGCGATCTTGAAAATTATCGGAGTCTTTTATAATAATTAAAGGTGGCGATTTCAGGCTTTCTATTTGTCTTTGTAATGCTGTAATTTGATTATTTTTTTCCCGCTGTTCGCCCTGCAAATCTTCATATTTTTTTTCTAGCATGATAATTTTATTTTGAGCTTTAGCCAGTTCGTCGCTTGTATTTTTTGCTGTTGATTTTAAGAATACAGATTTCACTAAAGCTAGTAAGAGGAATAAATTTATAATCATAAAAGCGTTGGACATCAAATCTGTGAAAGCTGGCCAGATATTGAGGTCTTCATGGGAATCTGCGGGACGAGCTCGGCGACGCATAATTGAAACTTCTCAGTTGTGGTTGAAAAAAGCACTCATTCGGCATACATATTATCTAGAATTGCTAGGATTTCACCAAGGATTTAGATCGCTGATATGTTTATCAACAATCGGACTTTCTATCTTCTCTCTCAAAGTCTTTACTAACTCAGAAAGCTCATCTTTTATATCGCTGAGGTGATGGACATATTGCTCAATACTTTCGGCGATCGCTTCCGATTGCTGTCTGTTACTGTCAGCTTGATTGTTCATCGTTTCTGCAATGCTGCCAGCAAAAGAGTTAATACTTGCTATGATAGCTTGCGATTGTATATTGTTACTCTCCGCCTGATAGCTAATACTTTTAGTAATCTCGCCAGTCATAGAGTCAATCCCCAGATTAATCTGATTTGTATAATTATTGATAGTCTGTACTAAATTTGTCAACTCAACTTGCACTTTATCCAAACTATCTACTCTAACCACAATCCTTTTCTGTAGTTTGTCAAGCGTTGTGACAGCCGACTCAAAACTCTGCGAGCCTTGCTGAAGTTGTGGAATAATCTGGCTTAGTGACTGTTGATTAGTTTGATGCAACCCTAATACTTGGAATGAACTCTGATTTAGCAGACTGATTTCTTCTGTCATGTTTACTAACTGCTTGCTAAAACTCTGGATTTGGCTAAAGATAGTTCCCAGAGATTGAACAGTATCAGCTAAACTTGAAGTTGAATTAGAGAAATTAGTTTGTGTGGTAGCTAAATTAGCTGTAGCCCTTGATAATTGATCGGGAAAATCGCTATTTTTCAATGTGTTCGTCGCTTCTGTAAATCTACGCGCAGCTTCCTGAAATTCATTAGCACCCCTAGCAATTGTACCAGAAGCTTCCGCTAAACGACCGTAAACTTGTTCCGCTAAATTAGCAGCCTTAAGATTAGCTTCAATAATTTCTTCAATCTTTTCTTTGAGAGCAGATTCTACACCCTCACGGACTGTTTGACCAAATCTAGTTAAAAATTTATCAAATGTATCTGCCATGCCTTGAACTACTTGATTGAGGCGAGTTTGTCCCTGTATTGTTGGCTGATAAACATTATCTAAATAATCTTCTAAATAGCTAATTAACTGTGACTTAGCTAAACCAGTATTCCAGATAAAATTGACCACAGTCAAAACAGAACTAAAAAATACTGCTATCAGACTGGTGATAAAAGCAATTCCCATCCCTTGCAACGGTTTCTGCAATTCAGCAAATACTAAATCCTGATTAATATTTGTATTTCCTTGAAGTTGAGTAATTGTTTGACTCAGATTAGATAAATTCAGCGTAATGCCTAAAAAAGTACCTAATAAACCAAAAGATAGCAACAAATTAGGTAAGATGCGACAGAAATAATCTATCCCATCGTAACAAAACGGCATCCCCAAAAATGTCAGCTTCTGTTCGCCATAAATTCCATCAATTAAAGCTGCTGAATTCACTTCTTCTATATACTGACTAGCAGCTTGAAATCTATCTTCTAAGTCTCTAACAATTGTCGGTTTGGATACACCAGTATTCCCCCCTAGTAACATTCTCACCTTTTTCGTATTGTCCACTATCTTCCCATGAAGAATAATTCGTTGAAGAGCCGCCAACACAGCAGGTAAAATCACCAGCAGTATAGTCGGAACAAGCAAGTATATTGGAAATAATTTTAACAAGTCAAACATAATCGATCAACTCCCGAATGAAAAATGCTAGATCCCTGTTTTGCAAAAGGCGGGGTAAACCCGCCAGCCACAATTTCATCAAATCGGATACTTATTTAAAATCTTTTGCCGCTCCTTTTCATACTCCCGATCGGTAATAATACCACCATTCACATCCTGTTTTAACAGCTCCAATTCTTGCCGTCTCTTAGCACGATTATCAACAGAATCAGTAGGCTCATCAACTATTTCTGCCTGAATGACTTCCTGAAAAGCACCGATTCCCGGAGGCGAAGTTTTAGAAATTTGTAAACCTTTAAATCTTTCAGCCATTTTCTTACGAAAACGATTGATAATCCCCTCCTTAGCAGGCATTTCAGTAGTTCCAGGAACCCCTACCACCGTAGCTTTGTAAGGATAATTAGGATGATTCTCCGGCAACTTATCTACCAAATCTACAAAATTCCGTAGCTTCGGTAAATAGTCATCTTCCCAAAGATTAGGATTTTTATCAATCCGAGCGATCGCTACGTCCAACAACCCCTTCAAAGCATCAGTCATATCCCGCCGATTCGCCAATTCTTCCAGTGCTTGATTCCAGACTGAGCTAATCTCAGCATTAGAATTACAGTCCCGCAATTCGTCATAATACGAAAACTCCAACTGCTGGGTATTTGCATTTTTTCCAATCAGATCAAAAGCCAAACAAGGATAAAAAATATCCTCTAATTCCTCCATAATAAGAGCGTCAGGCGGAATAATATCAGTAAACCGAGTTCGGTAGTCATTGTGTAGAAAAGAACTCTCAGAATTTAGTTCGCGGATGTAGGGATTTCGCATTTGTTCCAAACCGCTAATCAGTCTCAGAGGAAACCCCGCATACTCAGTCACAATTAAAATTTCATCCTCAGCTTGAGTAGGTTTCAGGACACTTTCTCCAATGCCTAAATCCCGTCCCAAAGTAAGTTTAAACTGCTGAACTTCCGACTCGTCAGTATCCTTAAAACCTACTAACTCACTTTTTTTCGCAGGACTATTACGAAAGTAGGGATCGCTCAAGTTTAAGCGTAGCAGTGGCTCAGATTCCTGTCTAATTTGTCCCAAACGAGTTGAGCGATCCTGAATCGAATAATTTTGGATAAAACGCTTAATCACAGATTGAACAATCTGAGTGCTGCGAGAACCAAATAACCTGTCAACTGTCAAATCAATTTCGTTTTGTACTTGTAATTGAGCCGTGCGATCGATCAAATAAGCAATCGAATCTCCCACTCCTGAAACTTTTGTAATCTCCTTACTCACCAACACCAACTGAGAGCGAAAATCTTGCTCTGGTAGCAAGGTTTTATAGCATCCATCAATATCTTTATTGTCAAAAATTGCCTCGCCGCTCATTTCATCAAAATTCAATTGTCTTAAATCGCTTTCCTCCTTCTCATAGTCACTCTTTAGATTGCCTACCAAGCGGTTAAAACTAGCCACCTGAGTTGAACGTTCTAAAACGTGCTTCTGCAAATCTCCGACAATTTGCAGCACTTCCTGAGTTACCACTAAATCAAAGTTGTGCTTAATTAAATCGCAGACTTCCCGCACAACTCTTTTGGCTTCAGCTTGCACTTGCCGATTCTTGCTTCCCAAAATTGGGAAGTCAAATTTTTGCTCAATCTCCTCAATAATCTCTTCCGCATCTCGCCATTTTTTCTCCAAATCTTCCAGCTTGCGAGTTCCCCCAAATTTAGCAATCTCTTCCTCCAACTGAAGCTGATAACGATTCAAATCAGTTTGCAAAGCATCTAACCAATCGCGACTGCTTTTGATCGAAAATTTCACATTTCCCGGAGTCAACAAACCAGCTAAAAACTCATCGATATCATGCTTAAGCTGTTCCGTAATCGTCGGACGAATTTGTAACAATCTTGTCAGCCAAATTCCCCTTGTACTCTCAGTTTCCCCTGGCTGAGTTTTGCGAAACTGATCGCGAAACTCTCGCGGTAAAGTTTGCCTGATTCCAATGCGATCGTCCTTACTTTTGCAATCATTAATTACTCTCTCTAACTTGGCATTTCTCCAAGTATTGAGCGTACTGGCAAAAGTCTTATTGGATTCTTGCACTGCTGCTGCTAATCTGACAGTAAAACCATCCCTATTCGCCAAATCGCTATGCCACCGATACTGAATTAAAAATTGATCGAGTGACGACTGCGGATCTGGGCTTTGTCCCTCTCCATTTAACCAGAATGTTACCAATTTTAAACTAATTCGAGTTAATGCAATTTGGACAATAATGTCGCGGGGAAAATAAATCGCTGCCAGTCCGAAAGTTAAATACCGCTGGATATTCGGTCGCGGATGGTCATCCCACTGAATCAAATGCTGCAAGAAATTATCCCGCATCCCCTTAACTACAGGCGCTAATTCTCCCGAAAAATCCAGTGCTATTTTATGAGCAATAACATTGCATAATTTGCGCTGTTCTAGAATCGAATACTCGCCCGCAGTTTGATTTGAAACTAAATAAGCATAGTCAAAAGGCGGTCGCGATTCCTGCACTAAAACTAAGTTTTGCATATCATAACAAGCCTCAAATTTAGTACCAGGAGTAGTATAGTAATTCAGTTCCTTAAGTGCAGCATAAGTATTGGCACTCATATTAGATGTATTGCCGTATAACTGCGGACTAATCACCAAATATCCGACAATTTGAGCCCCTCCATCGCCGTAAGCTTTTCTGAGACTATAAGCAACATCTAAAAACATTCCGCTACCAGTGCCGCCGCATAGAGAACCCACGACAAAAATATTCAATCCTGGTTCAATTCTTAAGCCAGATTTTAATAAGATTGCCTCGTGTCCTCGCGTCCGCCGTTCTGCGGTTTCTACCGCTGTTTTAATTTTTTGATAGTTATGGAAAAAAGCCAATCTGCCTACAGGTCTAATGCCTTTTGCTCCTTCTTCTACTGCTTTAATATTTCGCAGTAACTGGGGCGGAAACCAACGTGCAATATGGTCGTAAGGCCCTTGGCGATCGTAGTTGGAACGCCGTTCTAGTCCCTGCACAAAGTTAGTTACTTCTGCTGATGTCATTGTCGCGCCTACTTTTTCAGAGTCGCGAAAACTGAGGTCAACACCGTGATAGGTACTACCAGTTCGCAAACCCGATACTTGTGTTGCGGCCTTGTCGGTATCGATGTGAACAAAACTCACAATCGGCAACTGACTTAAATCTCCATAGCGATCTACGATTAAGCGGCGAATTCGCATTAATACATCTCTTCCTGTACCGCCTAAACCAATGCAAACCGTCCTGTTTATACCCCGCACTTGGCGATCGCTGCTTGTAGATTGAGTCATATCTGTCTGATTGTTTATTTTTTGACTTGAATCACAATTTCGTAATCTTGCTTGTGAGAAATAGGACAATTGAGCCTAATTCGACTAGTATTAGTTATCAAAGTCGGCTTAATGACTTCTTTTGCATTCAAAAAAATAGTAGCTTCCCCAGTTGGTTCTAAATAAAGTTTTTCTCCCTTTCTTACTAAATAAGCTCTGACTTCTGGCCCTGGAGTATCGATCGAATCAGCGCAGCTTGGTTCGTACTCGCCGATCGCAATTCTTTGATTATTTCCCAGATAGCATACTTGGTCATCTTCTTTCGCAGTAGCTGTTAAGTCTACCGCTAGCTTCCATTTCTTTTGCAACCGCCAGAATTTGATGCCAATAACTACAGAAGCAGCCAGGGCAATTCCAGAAATTGACAACGGCAACCATAATTGATTCAATAAATAAGCAGAAACTAAACAAGTTTCTCGCCCTCCCGGTGCTGGCGTACAAAACTCCTGTATATTGGGAGAAATATCAACAACACTTAATTCATATCCTTTATTATCCTTGGTCGTAATTGTATACGATCTCTTCCGCAAAGGCAATACCTGAAACCAAGCTTGACGCTGTTGACTTGCTTGAGAGTTCCCCTGCCGAAATGGACTATCTGCGGGTGTTTCTACCCAGTCATCGGAAGTCGCTGGCGACTTAGTAGATAGTGGGGCATCAGTAGTCCAAACTACAGACTGAGGTTTAATTGGTTGATTCTGCCCCAAACGGCACTGATTAAGATTTGCAAGACCTTGATAAATGGTAAGTTCAGCCTGCTGAATATCGGTATTTTGAACACTTAGATTTGGCTGAAGAGGTATACGCTGCAAAATTAGGTCAATATCCTTTTTGCTATTAAATTGAATAGAACTTTCGGGTAGTAGGGGGTTGACACTGGGCGCGAGTGGATTTACGGTTGTTGCAAAAGGAACAATATAAACCGTATCTCCTGGTTGCAAACTATCCTCAACAATCTGACGCAAACGGATGCGACCTTCATCGTTAAGGCCAACACTCTCCGTCAAATCAATTGCTAAAACTACATCGCGACCTCCATGCAAAAGAGCAACTAATTCTAGACCAGTTTTTTGGAAAGGGGCAAGAGGTTGCCCTGGAGTAACTGTCGAACAATAATCAGCCAAGGAATTACAACCCTAAAGTTATTTAGACTATTATAAGCCAATACCGTTTACTTAAGAGGGCCCTGATGGTAAAACCCTATGAGAAATAGATCCGGAGATTGCTTCGTTCCTCGCAATGACTATCCTAAGTAAACCGTATTGTATTATAAGCTGTTGTGCATATAAATAGGGCTACACTCCACAAAAGAGAATAGGCAAGAGGGAAAATCATATTTACAATTGAAATGTGTCACAGTTTACAAAATCCAATTAACCTACACCATCTCGATCAAGTTATGCCGATCGCCAAAATGCCTAAAATCTTATTCACGTCTTTGAGATAATACTCGCTCAAATCTATTTCAATTTCTTGTCCTTGCAGTTTCAGGAATTGCCAAATACTTCCCGTTGTTACAACTCCGTAAATTGCCTCAATTTCATTGCCCGATCGCTCGTTAAATATTCTAGCAGCAACCATTTCAGCAGCGCACTGCCCCAAACCTGCATTAATATTTTCTTTTTTGGCTTCGACAATCGTAATTACTGGGGCAGTAATTATAAAAACTTCTGGGGATTTGGTAACAATAAAATCACAAATTCCTTTTAACCCTTTAGCTTCGTCAACAGTGAAATCAACTCCAGAGAATAAATTTACTGACTCATTCTTTTGTCTTTTCAATTCTACCAAAATTGGAGCTATGATGAGTTCCGATCGCGCTTTCTCACTGTTGCTGCCGCGGACGATCGGCTGATAGTATTGCAAAGTATCTTTCAGCCATTGACTGCTTTCTACTTCAGGTGCGTCCGCAAAAATATTTAACCTTTCCAAAGTAGTTAGGTTAAAGTCTTTTTTGACCCTTTCTAAATTAAATTCGCTGTAAGCCATTGCGGTTACTTTTTAGTATTTATTCAAGGGAGTATTCGCCGTTAATTTTAACTCACATCTTGCACAAATGACTAATGACTAAGAGGGCGGGCACGGGGGCACCGCCCCTACTGACTGATTACTAGATTCGGATTTGTTGCTAATCGGCCGTCTTCCATGTAGATAATTCGATCGGCAATATCGAGAATGCGGTTGTCGTGCGTTACGAGCAAAATCGTGCAGCCTTGTTCCTTTGCTAGTTTTTGCATGATCTCAACCACATCTCGCCCGGATTGTTTGTCTAAAGCCGCCGTAGGTTCGTCCGCTAACACTATTTTAGGACGGCTGACTAACGCTCGGGCGATCGCCACCCTTTGTTTTTGCCCTCCCGAAAGATTTTCTGGGTAATAATTGACGCGATCGCCCAAACCCACAGCCTCCAACATTGATATTGACAAAGCATCCATATTCTGATTCAGCATTTCCTTATGCAATTCCAAAGACATCCGCACATTTTGCTTAGCCGTCAAAAACGTCATCAAGTTATGCGCTTGAAAAATATAACCAATTTGCTTTCTCAACTTAGTTAACTGATTCTTACTAGCGCCCCGTATTTCTTCCCCCAGAATATTCAGACTCCCTTCTTGAGCCGAACGCAGGCCGCCTAACATCGTCAGTAAAGTTGTTTTACCCGAACCAGAAGGCCCCGTCATAATTACTATTTCCCCAGAGTTGATATCGAGATTAATATCAAATAAAGCTTGTTTTTTGAGGGAGCCTTTGCCGAAGTAATGGTTGAGGTTTTTGACTGAGATTACAGCTTTATTTGTGATATTTTGGTCGAAGTTTGCCGGAGAATTTAGGGTTTGCATGGTAATTTTTTGTGTTTTTTAATGTTTGTAGTGAGGACTTCAGTCCTCTCTTGGATGCGGACTAAAGTCCTCACTACGAACCTCATTGATTAGCCTGTTTGTAGTGAGGACTTCAGTCCTCTCTTGATGCGGACTAAAGTCCTCACTACGAACCTTTTTTTTGATGCGGACTAAAGTCCTCACTACGAACCTCTTTTTTGCTGTGAAACAGGAGTTTTTTTTGTTCTAGAAGATGTCGGCGGGGTCTGCCGATCGCAATTTCCGCAAAGCCAGCGCGCCAGAACCAGTACACATCACAATCGTTAAACCCAATACAGTAGTCGCTCGATTTGCTGTCATCGCAATTGGCAGCAATGTCGCAGATTGCGCTAAGGAATAAAGTCCGTTAGCCAAAACAATTCCCGGCATAAAACCCAAAATAGCTAATAACAAAGCTTCCTGAACTAAAACTCCGACTAAATAGCGATCGCTATATCCCATAGCTTTCAAAGTCGCATATTCCGCCAAGTGATCCGAAACATCAGAGTAAAGAATTTGGTAAACAATAATCAGACCAACAACAAATCCGATAATTGTACCGAATCCGAAAATAAAGCCGATCGGAGTAGCATTTCCCCAATAAGCCTTTTCAATTTCTGCAAATTCTGCTAATGTCAGAACCTTCACATCATCCGGCAAAATAGCTTTCAACATTGATTTAACTTTGAGGATATCAGCCCCCGGTTTTAACTGAATCAAACCCACATCAATTTCATCTGGTTTGCGTTCTGGAAATAAATTCATGAAAGTAGAATCGCTAGCAATGACATTGCCATCAGCCACGAAAGAAGTACCGAGAGTAAATACTCCTCCTACTTGAATATTTCGTTCGTTAAGTTCAGTTTCGAGGGTAGATTGTGTATTAAAAATATTGGCAATTTCCCCATACTCAGGTCTAGAAGCTTGGTCAAATAACACATTATTGAACTTTTGAAGTTGAGCCAAATTCTGATTGACATCTGGCAAAATAAATGTTGTGTTGCCAGGATCTATGCCAAAAATTAAAATTCCTCGCGTAGTGCGGTTTGTGGGATTTCGCCACTGTCCCATCCCAATATATAAAGAAGTGACAGACTTGACTCCTACGACTCCTTGTGCTTGATAAAGTCGCTCTCTGTTGAACTGTTTTACCGCAGCAAAAGTTTCAAATTGAGGATTGATTAAAACTAAATCTGTCTGTAAACTTTCATGCGGTTTAACTGCTGAGTCAAAAAGTGCATCTTGAAATCCTAATTGCACAAAAATCAGAATATCTGCAAAGGCAATTCCGGCGATAGCAACCGCAAGACGAGTCTTTTCTCTAGTTACTTGCAACCAAGCAAGGGGTGTTTTGCGAAACATAATATTTGGGGAATTGGGAATTGGGAATTGGGAATGGGGCATTGGGCATTGGGCATTGGGCATTGGGAATGGGTTTATTATTAATTGTTTGAAGCTGTTTGTTCAATTTTGCGTTGCCGCATTAGGAGAAATAAAGGCAAACCCAGGGAAACGCCAACCAGTAAGTTGCTGGCAATATAAATCCACAAGTTTTTCATGTTCAGACGCGAACCTTCGCTAAATACAAAAATCCACAAAACCACGGAAGATACGATTACATCCATGCCGAAAAAACCGGAAATTTGATTGGCAAACAATTGTCCAAAGAACTCGTTGACATTCAACCCTTTTTCTAAGAGAAAAGGGAGAAACTGGGAATAGGGCAAAGCAGTGCCCAGAATACAGAGAACTAAGTAAGCAATTTGAAGCATGAAAAAACCTCGATTTTGTTAATTTTAAATCGCTGTATTTGCGAGTTTACTCGGCATTGCTGAGGGCTTGAATATCGGATTGCATAATTAAGTTAATGTTGCGCGAAATCTTATCAATTTCCCAATCCCACCAGCGCATTTGTAATAGTTGTGCAACTTCAGCATCGCTGAAACGCTGCTTAATTAAACCTGCAGGGTTTCCGCCGACAACGGTGTAAGCGGGAACATCTTTTACGACAATAGATTTGGCGGCAACAATCGCACCGTCGCCGATTTTTACTCCCGGCATAATTACGGATTCGTAACCGATCCAAACATCATTCCCGATGACTGTATCGCCTTTACTTGGCAGTTCCATTAATAAATTCATTGCCGTTTCCCAGCCGTTCCCAAAGATGGGAAAAGGATAAGTTGAAATGCCGTCGAGTTTGTGGTTCGCACCGTTCATGATAAATTTGACGTTGGTGGCGATCGCACAAAATTTACCAATAATTAATTTTTCACTTCCGTAATTGTAAAGTACGTTTCTCTCGAAATTTTCCGGATCGATCGGATCGTCGTAGTAAGAGTAATCGCCGACAACAATATTGGGCGATTTAACAAAGTTTTTGATAAAGCAAACCCGGCGCTGGTTTGCCATCGGATAAGGTAGGTTTGGATCTGGCCCTAATTCTGCCATAAATTTCAATCCTCAAAGGTTTGTAGTGAGGACTTTAGTCCTTCTGAATTGCTACTTGTACCTGCAAATTTGTCAACCCCGCAACTTGTTTGCTAGCTTCAGGATTTAGGTGAATTTTCACTTCTACAACTCGGCTGTCTAAGTTTTCTCCCGGCTGGTTGCTAAACACGTTTTGCTTGCTGACTTTTAACCCGATTTCTTTAACAGTTCCCGGCAATTCTCCTGAAAATGCTTGGCTGGTAACACCTGCTTTTTGCCCTACCTTGATTTTGCTGATGTCGGTTTGGTAAACTTCGGCAACGACTACCATTTGCTGAGTTTCTCCCACGTCTGCAATGCCGTCATCGCTAATTTTCTCTCCTACACGAGTGTGAATCTTGAGGATTTTTCCGGGTTGCGGAGTGCGGATGTAAGCTTGATTTAATTCGGTTTGGGCGCGATTGACTTGGGCGATCGCGCTATTGATTTCGGTTTGGGCTGCTTGGATGTCTACCGGGCGTACTTCGCCGATCTTGTCGAGAGTTGCTTCGGCTTCTTTTAGTTCTTCGCTGCCACTGTTTTTAATGCGGTTAAGTGTTGCTTCAGCTTCTGCTAACTGCTGGATTGCTGTATTGTTAATTCGGGAAAGATTTGCTTCGGCTTCGTTGAGTTGTTGGATTGCTGTACTGTTAATTCTGGCAAGATTTGATTCGCCTTCTTTAAGCTGCTCTTTTGCCGTACTGTTGATGCGGCTGAGATTTGCTTCGGCTTCTTTAACTTCCTGCCGGCTTGTTTCTAATGCCAGCCGTTTGCTATCCATGACGGAGTTAGAAATAGCGCCTTCGGTAACAAGTTCTTTGTGCCGCAGATATTCGGTTTCGGCATTAGTAGACTCGGCTTTTAATTTGTTGATTGCGGCAGTTTGTGCTGCTTTTTCTCCTTCCCACTGTGCAGTTATGCGGCTAATTGTTGCTGTTTGTACTTTCCTTTCTCCTTGCCATTGTGCGGTTATTCTGCTGATAGTTGCTTGCTGTGCTTTTTTTTCTCCTTCCCATTGTGCTTGCAGCCGATCGACTGTTGCTTGTTGCGCCTCCCGGTTTCCTTGCAATTGGGCTTCTAGCTTGCCAATTGTCGCAGATTGTGCTGCAAGTTCTCCCGACTTGGCGCCCGCTTTTACCTTGGCTAAATTGGCTTCAGCAACTTTGACTTTTTCTTTGGCTTCGTCTAAAGCAGATTTTAGCCGATCGCCCGCATCCAAAATTGCGATCGATTGCCCTGCTTCGACGCGATCGCCCTCTTTGACTAAAAGCTTCGCCACGCGATCGCCATCCAACGCCTGCGACACCCCCAAGCGAATCACTTCCCCCAGCGGTTCCAATCTTCCCAAAGCCGTGATTTTTCGGGGTGGAGGTGTTTCTACGGGTAAAGGTTCAGCATTTTTAGCTAAAGATCCAAACTGAGAAATGCCGTAAAAAGTTGTACCCACGCTAATAGTAGCGCCAGCAATTACCAATCCCATTACCAATTTATTTTTAGGCTTGACGAAAGATTGAAAATTCATATTCCTCCTAGATTTGCGGTTGTTTTTTTTCTAAATAAGCCAGCAGCATTTCTTTTAATAAATTCGCTTGTTCAGAAAAAGATATCCTTTCTCCTTGATAAAACCTTCTTACCAGCAAGCCGTCAATAGAGTTGATGATAAATATAGCAATGGCCGGATCGGAAACACCCAAGTAGCAACACACTGCCTCTTCGTAACGCTTTCCTGCTTGCTGAAGAGCTTGGTTGTTGTCAATATCTTGGCGACTTTTATTCTGACAAAAATCAAAGATTATCAACAAGCTTTTCATAATATAATCTTCATTCTTTGCCAGATAATTCATCATTTCTTGAATCCTTTCTCCCAGGGTGGGCGGATTTCCTAATTGTGCTAGTTCTTCTTCTTTGGTATCTTCATAACTCAAATATTCAATTAATTGCTCGAACAAGCTTTCTTTACTTGGAAAATAGTGGTACAGCGTGCCTGTAGAAACTCCAATTCCCGAGGCGATTTCTCGCATTGTGACGGAGGAATAGCCTTTTTCGGCAAAGAGTTCAAAGGATTTGTTCAGCAGTTCTTTGCGGTACAATTCGCGGTCAACTATTTTTGGCATAGGTCGATCGATCTTACGATTTTTGATTCTAGATCCTAGGTTATCGGAGATTTAAGAGCGATCGACCGAATATTCCTATATCGAACATCCGATATAGTATAAGCCTATACAAAAAAAACTTTTGACGGCTGAGCTTGGAGAAAAATAAGTATATCGAACAATTGTTATAATTAATGTTGCACAGACTGGCAGAGCTTGTCAAGGGGTGGAGTCTAATTATTTTTAGAGTCGATTTGTCGGGGCGAGTTTAGCCTAAAATCCAAAACACCCCGCCATCAATCTGCATCAGTCAGTCGATTTTAGATTTTATAGGACTTACGCATTGACAAAATAACGAAACAGTGAATTGATAAATATGGGTCGTCTACTTTCTAGGTATCGGACAATGAGAAAAATAACTAAACCCTCGACAGCAAAATGTAATATAGACACTTAC
>NZ_JAHRFA010000078.1:0-31185 GCF_020883045.1 Microcoleus sp. CAWBG58
CCTTGAGATGATTATTTTTCAGCATTTAGATTTTTCTTGCACCCCCTGTTTCCTTTCAACACCCTTATTTTCGCCTGGTTTAATTGACTTTATACTACCCCTTCGTAAAAAACCTACACCTGTCAGGGCCACGGCCCACCCTCAAGCAGCCTTTAAGAATTCCCGCGCTGGTCTGCCGGGAAGTACGTCAAATCCACGGGGGCGATTCGGTTGACTCAATCGCGCGACCAAGTTGCTAAAACCCCGAATTCAGCAGCAGTTTTTCGTTTTCGATCGAGGTTAATTGTTAAAAGTTGTTCTGATCGTTTTGGCCCTCACCGCAGGATTGTGGGCGACAATCGAAGTGCTGCTGCGCGTGTTGCTGGGTTTTGGCAATCCCTTGATTTATATTGCCGATGCTGAGTGTGGCTATTTGTTGGCACCCAACCAGAGGGTGCGCCGCTTGGGCAACCAGATCGAGATTAACGAGTATTCGATGCGTACTGGATCGATCGCCCCTACTCCCAAACCCGAAACTCTGCGCGTCTTGCTGTTGGGTGATTCTGTCGCCAACGGCGGTTGGTGGACGGATCAGACAGATACCATCTCAGAAATTATGGTTCGGCAGTTGAGGCTGCAACTACAGAATCTGACGAGCGATTCACGATCGGGTGCAAATGTCAACTATTCGGATGTTGAAGTTCTCAACGCTTCTGCTAATTCTTGGGGGCCGAGGAATCAACTTGCTTATGCGAAGCGGTTTGGTGTTTTTGGATCGCAGGTTTTGGTGTTGCTGCTGAATACAGACGATTTGTTTGCATCGGCTCCCCGTGCTGAAGTTGTGGGGCGCGATCGATCTTATCCCGATCGGCAACCTCGATCGGCGACACTAGAATTATTGAGCCGCTACCTGCTACCAACACCGCCGGCTAGCCAATTGGCACCACCAGCAGCCGAAAGCGATGTAGTCTGCTGCAACTTAGAAGCTATTTATCAAATCCAGAAAATAGCAGTATCCGCCAACGTCAAGTTTTTGCTAGCCGTGACGCCCAAGCGGGGCGAATTCGGCGACTCTGGCTCTCGCGACTGGGAAATCAAGGCTAGAGAGCGTCTCGCCGAACTCGTCGAGCGCGAGAAAATTACTTACATAGATTTTCTTCCCATTTTCAATTGTCAGGCCAATTGTGCGGCTCAAATTTCAACTTTGTATAGAGACAGCATTCACCTCAGTCCTCAAGGAAATCAGCTAGTTAGTAAAACTATCAGCCGTCAAATAGTCGCTGTTTTTTCACCTAAATTGTAATTTGAGTCAAAAACAGATACTTCCCATACTTAGATTGTAGAGAACCCAAAATTTCAATTTTAGTTCAAGCCCTCAGATTCATCTTTGGAATCAATTCTTTCATCTCAAATCTCAGATTTCAAATCGACTGTTGAATCCCCAAATAGAGGATAGGAGTCAATCTCAAATTGAAAATTGAAAATCTCAAATCGACTGTTTAAGCCCTCAGATTCACGGAGTTGCAAGTCAATCTCAAATTTAAAAATGGAAAATCGACTTACATCGAATCCGGTTGCACCCGAACAGTTACCCTCTTCAACGAACAACCAACCCAAACTGTAGAAGCACCCGGAAACGACACAATTTTTGTCGATTTAGCTAACTTGCAAACTAGACTCTAGCTCTTTGGGATACCAAGCTTGACCGTCGAGAGCCATTTGCTCGATCGAACTTGCAAGCCGAAGAGCTTTAAGAGCTTGTTCTCCTCCCACAGAAGGCTGGTTGCCACCCCGCACGCAATTAATAAAATGCTCCAATTCTGCATGGAGCGGTTCAATATTGCTGGTGTAGACTTTCTCGATCAACCCATCTTGACGGTAAAGCACCTGACCGTAATCCGTCACGTAATTGGCGGTTGTTTGTCGGTGAATCAAGATTTCGTTGTTGAGAAAATCTGCCTCTGTCAAAGAATTTTTGCAGTGAGCCGCTATTGAACGGAGTTTGCGATGCGTCACCTTGCTGGCAGTCAGAGTGGCGACAATGCCGTTAGCAAAGTTCAGCGTCGCTGTCACGTAGTCTAAATAACCTGAATCTGAGGCCCTGCTGCCAGTGGCCGTCAGCTTCACCACTGAAGAATCTGCCAATTCCAAGAGCAAGTCGATGTCATGGATCATTAAATCCAAAACTACCGATACGTCGTTGGCCCGATCGGAATAGGGACTCATCCGGTGAGCTTCCAATGCCAGTAATTCTTCAGTTTTCAGCACTTTGCCGAGTTCCTGAAAAGCTGGATTGAAGCGCTCGATGTGACCCACTTGTAAAATCCGGTGGGCTTCAGCAGCCGCATTGACCAAAGATTCGGCTTCAGCAATGCTAGCCGCGATCGGCTTTTCAATTAAAACGTGAACCCCTGCTTGGAGACAAGACATCCCCACAGGGTGGTGCAGGCGAGTTGGAACGGCGACGCAAACTGCGTCTACGTGGGCGAGCAAATCCCGGTAGTCTTCAAAGAAGCGAACCCGGTATTTGCTTGCTACATCAATTCCCCGCTCTACATTTATATCTGCAACACCCACGAGCTCGATATCTTTGAGCAAGCTCAGAACTCGCGTGTGGTGCTGCCCCATATTGCCAACTCCAATAACCCCAATGCGGAGGGGTTCGAGTTGACTTCGCTGACCGAAAACATTTCCGTATCCCAATGACATCCTATCTAGCACTCCTGGATTCTCCTCCACCACAGGAATCAAGCCCGTTGGCTTCCCGATCGACTCACAGCCATCCAGATAGTACCACAGTCAAACTATTTGTGAAGAATTTCTAAGACAAGTGAAGAAGAAACAGGGAAGAAGGCAGGCGACAGAAGGCAGACTGCAAAAGGCAGTAGGAACCCGATCCCTTTTCAGGGAATTGGGTATTGACAAAAGCACTAAAATATGGTGTTTGAATCTGTGAAGCATAGCTATCCCGATCGTGAATCGCCCGCCACATCGCCACAATACAAACCGATCGGCATATTTTTCCAGGACGATCGAACATTTCTCTTGTTTTGGCAAAAAATTCCCAGTCAACAAGTAGCAAATAATACAAATTTGGGAGAAATCGCATCCGTAGTAATTCGATAGTGAGATTGGGCAATCTTTGAATTCAAAAGAATTTATGTTAAGAATGCGGAGACTTACTGGCGATCGCTGTCTGCAACAAACTAAACTTAAGCAAAATCTGATGAGGCCGACTATGAATCAAAAACAAAGGCAGAGATTAGGAAGTGCGATCGCCAGCACAATTTTAAGTTATGCAGCGTTGTCATTGGTAGGAGTAGACAAAGCACAAGCCGCCGTACTCACCTACAATTTTCAAGTGGAAAAGGGTGGAGGTAGTGGTTTTTTTAAGTTTAGTGATTCCTCACTGACAGGAATAGGATATGAAAAAATTGCAGTGGGTGAGGGAAGATTTAACACCCCTATCAGGGTCTATGAAAATGACTATGATTTAGCAGGGGCTATAGCTTTATTTAATCAAGGGAATTTTCGCGGACTGCAAGCATCGGGTGTGGAGTATGCGACGAGAGAAGAGGAACGAGGAGGGACTGATTACATCAAGTTTCAGAGCAGGGCAACCTGGTATATGGGTACCGAGGAGGCGAGCAATCTTGTGTGGGCATCTTATTTCTGGGGGTATCGTGAGACAACAGTTAGCAACAGGGAGCGTTATTTGGGCAGCGGTCGTACAATTATCAGCAGTGCGCGGGTTTCTTACTCCCTAGTGGATACCGCACCAGAACCAGTTCCCGAACCCATCACTGCTGGGGGGACAGCTTTAGCATTGGCAGGTTTAAGCTGGTTGAAACACAAGCAAAAAATGGCAGCTTGACGCGGGCGGCTGTTAACAATTAAGCAGTCAGCAATCATTTTTCGGAAAATATTCGAGTTGCAAAATTTTGAGCGCGATTGGGAGACAAAGCCCGAGCTTTCAAAATTGCTGCTACTAAAAACGCATAGGACAAAACTCCCACTAATGCCAGCAAAAGTACGCTGACTGCACCTGACGCATTCCATAAAGCGTGAAGTGCGGAAGCGCTAAAATAACCTACGCCTAAAATTTGCCAGCGCTTCGTGGGTTTGAGGGCGCTCAAACCGATGAAATATCCCAAATAGCCGCTGTAAGCCATGTGTCCGGCGGCGGAACCCAAAATTCGGGGAATGAGCAACTGCAATCCTACTAATTGTCCGGCTTCGGGCCCTGCTTGCAGAGTGACATTTTGGATGATATGGGGGACGTACTGTCCGAGGGTTTCTAATAGTGTAAAGCTCAGTGCTGAGGCACTTCCTAATAAAATTCCGTCTAATGGTTCCCAAACGCCGATACGATCGCGCCACGGATTTTTTAGCAAATTTCCCAGGAGCATCGCTCCCAAAATGGGCAGGGCTTTCAGTAATTCTTCCATCAGGCCCGCCCCGAAGAACATTCTGATTAAAAAAGGCAAAAAACTAATTTGTTCGCCTTCTGCGGGCAAGCGACCGGGCAAAATTTCTCTAAATACTAAGATAAATCCCATCAATAAGGGGCTCAGCAAAATTAGAACTGTAGCTAAAGCGGTGCCAAGCAATACCCACCAAGGTTTGTGTTTGCCGCACAGTTGATAGATGAAGTAGTAAGCTGCACTGGCGATGTAAGCTGACAGCAGAAAGTTGAATGCTGGGGGATTTCCGACGGCCACAAACAGCGACACGACAAAGATAACTGTGGCAATACCTGGATATAAGTAGGCTTTTTGACTTAATTGTTTGCCCGTGGAGGCGATCGGGAATAATTGAGTTAAAGTAAGAGCGTCTTTTTCACTGACCGCAAAATTGCCCGTTTTTGTGGCGGGGAACCGGGATTTCGTTGGGTTTGGGGTTGCGGGAGATTCAAATATGAATTCTGGGCCGTCTTGGCCGAGACTGATGCGATCGCCTGTTTCTAATGTTTGACAGCCTTCGAGCTTTTGGCCGTTGATATAAGTTCCGTTAGCGCTGTTGAGGTCGCAAATTTGCCATCTCGTCCAATTACCGTGAGTTAAGGGACGGACTGCGGCATGGCGGCGGGAAACCATGCCGTGGGCGATCGACTCTAAAGCTATTTGACAATTGCGATCGCGCCCGATCGCCACTTCTCCATATTCTGAAAGTTGGTACTTGGACGCTGGCCCCGACGCAGCGCCTTTGGCGGGCACTTGTCGCAGAAATCCGATTTCATTAGTCATCAGTCATTAGTTATTTGTTATTTGTTATTTGTTATTTGTTGTTGGTTATTTGTTGTTGGTTATTTGTTGTTGGTCAATACTTCGGACAGTTTTAGAGCTAATTGAGTACATCAAACCTTTGATGGCTATAGGGATGAGTATTTTTTCAATCTTTAAGTAAGCGTCCTGAGTTTCAAAAAAACATTAAAAATGCCAGGGCTTACGCTGTAACGCTTACAGAGTCGTCAAAAAACTGTCCGAAGTATTGGTTGGTTATTTGTTATTTGTTGTTATTAGTTATTTGTTTTTAGTTGTTGGTTGTTAAGCTGTCACGCATTTAAATTGCATATTCAGGGCGGGCGGGACGCTAGGGCCCCTACTCCCCACAAAACGGGAAACTGTTTTTTTGACATTCAATTTAAATGCACAACAGCTTACTCATCACTCATCACTCATCAGTCATCAGTCATCAGTTATTAGTTGTTAATTATTAGTTATTTGTTTTTGATTGATGCTCGGCGAGCAGTTATTAGTTATTCGTAACAATCAACAACTAACCACTAACACTCAAGAACTAGAAATCAACAACAAGTAATACAGGCAAACTCACCAATAACCAATAACCAAGAACAACTAACTACTAACAACTAACTAATGACTAATGACTAATGACTAATTATAAATTTGCTCTGGCATCCTGAACGGCTGCATAGAAAAATATGCCTGTGAGCGGTACGCTGAGGGCGAGGATGATGCCGGTAACTACATTGCCGAGTTGAGCTTCTCCCGAAGACAGCTCAAAGATTGAGCCGACTGCGGCGATCGCAGTGATGCACGAAAGAGCTAACAATAAACCACTTTTTGGAGTTCCTGCCATCATACTGATTTTACTGCCTTAGGCGAAAATTTGTTCTTGACTAATTCTTCATTCAGTGCCAGCTTGTTTTCTACTCTGTCTACAAACAGCACTCCGTTGAGGTGATCCATTTCGTGCTGAATTGCCCTCGACAATAAATCTGTCGCTTTCAGGGTTTGCGGGCGGCCGAATTCGTCGCGAAATGACACTTCAATGACTTCTGGGCGTTTGACATCAAAATAGACTCCCGGAATGCTCAAACACCCTTCTTGCAAGATGCAGATATCGCCGCTGCTACTTTTGATGGTGGGGTTGATCAAAACCAATGGGGGTGTGGCGGGATTGTCGGGTTCGCAGTCGAGTACGATTACTTGTTTGTTGACTCCGACTTGGGGGGCAGCCAAACCGATGCCGTCTGCACTGTACATCGTTTGCAGCATTTCTCGGACTAGCTGCCGAATTTCTGCATCGATGCTGCTGACGCGCTTTGCTGGCTGCCGCAGGACGCGATCGCCTAAAGTGTGTATTGTTAGGGGCGGTTTTTCTAACTTTTTCTTTTCAACTAAAACCTGAACCGTCATAAAACCTCGCGAGATGTTTGGAAACCCCCAACGAAAGCGGTTGGGGGGTTACATGGGAACCAATACTATTATTTTCAATATTAATCTAATTTTAAGTAGCCATGACTGGAAACGCACCAAACCAACGGCCGATTATTTCTCTGGGGCTTTCGCCTGTTTTATTGGCGGTAGAGCTTGCGGGGGCGATCGCGATTTTAGTGTCGATTTTGCCGATCGTACAATTTTGGGGGGTTTTGCCCGATCGTATTCCGATTCACTTCGGCTTGGGGGGGCAGCCTGATGCTTTGGGCGACAAGATGATGATTTGGATGCTGCCAGCAGTGGCTGCTATTATTTTTGTGGTTTTAACTGCGGTATCGCGCTATCCACATACTTTTAACTATCCGGTACGGATTACTCAGGAAAATGCGCGCAGACAATATCTCTTGGGGCGAAGCCTTTTGGTTTGGCTGAAGGCTGAGGTTTGTTGGCTGTTTGCTTTTATAGTGCGGCAGCAAATTATTGTGGCTTTGGGGAATGATCAAAGGTTGAGTATAGAGTTGGTTTTCGGGATGATTTTTTTGATATTTGTGACGGTTGGTGCGTATTTTGTCAGAGCTTATTTGGCTCGCTAGATCCAAGCAAAGTTTTTCATATAAAAAGGTTTGTAGTGAGGACTTTAGTCCGCATCAAGAAGGACTAAAGTCCTCACTACAAACCTTTCAACTAAGCCATTAGATATGTTTGCTGATTGTTCATCGGCAATACTCGCAACCGTCTATTTTTTAAGTCTGGTTCTAATCCTAGTTCTTCCATGGGAATCACGCCCAGCAAAACAGCGGCAACGCCTTCGGGCAATTCTAAACAATCAAATCTACCTTCTCTGCCCTCTACCATAATTTGAGCGCCTGCAAAAATTCGACCTTTTTTGATGCCAGCCGATGTTTCTACATCTCTTTCTCCTACTTGTCTTAAACCTAGTTGGCTAATAATGGGAGCTGGTAAGGAAAGTAGAGTTGCTCCGGTATCGACAAGAACTTTGTCTAGCAGCGCAGAGCGAACTTCGTCGGCAGAAATGAATCCCCTTTCTGCCATAACTAGATCGATAAAATTCGTGACGGTGATTGTAGTGATTACTTGACCCATTTGTTTGCCTTGAAGATTGGGGAGTACCAGGGTCATATTATTTTACCTCTTTGAGTGCAATTACTGGATATTGCTATTGTAATGCTATCTAGAATCGTGCTTCGTTGGTTAAAATTGTTTTAGCGATCGCCCAAAATTAGAATTTGCCTCAACGCATGACACCAGAATCGAACTCTCCTCAACCCAATCCTCCAGAGTCCAACGTGACTGTAGAAAGCCCTAACGGTGCGAGCCCTACTGTGCAGCCAGAATCAGCGACAATCGTTGCTACTGCTGAACCGGCAAAACCGCTACCGCCGCCACCTCCAACTCGCAAGGTTTTATTGCCGCAGCAGCCTGCACAAACGACTGCTGAGGTGACGGGTTCGGCGGTGACGCTGGCGGCGATCGCCCTGATGATTGTCGGGCTCGCTAACGACAGCATTTGGATCGGCTTATTTGGGGCTATCGGTGCGATCGGCATATCGCTGCGGATGATGTGGCCGAGTTGGGGCAAAATCTGGGTGCAGGTAATTCCGCCGACTTGGCGCACGCTGATCATCTCTTGCTTCGGGCTGTTAGCTGGGATTGTGGGCTTGCTGATGCTCAGCGGTAGTAATACTGAACCGGGAAGCCGCAACATCCAAATCAACTGGGATGCTATCGGAGCTCTCGGCGAGTTAATTGGTGCTTTGGGTCAAATTTTGATCGCAATTTTGGGCGTTTACGTGGCTTGGCGACAGTACGTGATCTCGAAGGATTTGACGATTCAGCAAAATCGCATAACCCAGCAGCAAACGATCGATGCTTATTTTCAAGGGGTTTCCGACTTAGCGCTTGACGAGCAAGGGTTTTTGGAAGATTGGCCGCAGGAAAGGGCGATCGCCGAAGGCCGCACCGCTGCGATTATGAGCAGTGTGGATGCTGAAGGTAAAGCGAAAATTCTGCGGTTTTTGTCGCAGTCGAGACTGATTACTCCTCTGAAGCGCGATCGGCTTTTAGGCCGCCCCATCCTTGACGGCGATGGTGGCTACGCTGAAGACAGAGATCACGGCCTCCGCGTCATCGATTTAAACGTCATGTTAGCGGGTGCTGACCTCGCTGGCACGGATTTGCGGTGGACTGAGTTGAGCGAAGCCAACCTTGTCCGGGCCAATCTCAGCAAGTGCGATTTAGTGAAAGCAAACCTCTCGCGCGCTATTCTGTACGACGCCAATCTCGCTCGCGCCGACATGAGAGCCACCAAATTATTCTACGGTTTGGCAGAAACTGCTTCTCCCCGCAGCCGCACGGAATTTGCTAACTATCAAACGGGCGAATATACCGGTGCTGTGGTTGAACGTGTTGATTTCACTGGTGTCAAGCGGCTGTCGGACGAGCAGCGCTATTACTGCTGCGCTTGGTGCGGCTCGAAGTCGCGAGAAACTATTCCCGGGGGCTGCGAAGGTATTCCCAATAAACTGGGGCGCTAAGATTAACATTACCGCTGTACTTGCGTATATATTTGGCGATCGATAGGCAGCCAACTATACTCTTTTGCATTTTTGGGTGCATTAGTGGTTCCACGTCATGTCATAGATGACTATACTTTTACCAGCTATATTTCTGCTGTACATTTCGATCGGATTTGCAAGTTGGCTGTGGGTGGCTTAGGAGCGATAGTTGAGTAACATCTCTTAAAAAAAACTTAATTTACCAGGAAGAATTGGTTGAAAGTCAGAACCCCTTGAGGGAGAAATTAAAATCGGACTATTCATTACTCCAATACTCGGACTTAAGGGTAGAGTTAGATCTCGAACTGTCAACTGTCAACTGTTGAACGTGCCTCCCAAGCTGCCTGAAAAAAGTCTCTTTCGCACAACATAGCGTAGCGATAGACTGTTAACTGTTAACTGTCAACTGTCAACTGTCAACTGTCAACTGTCAACTGTCAACTGTCAACTGTTGAACGTGCCTCCCAAGCTGCCTGAAAAAAGTCTCTTTCGCACAACATAGCGTAGCGATAGACTGTTAACTGTCAACTGTCAACTGTCAACTGTCAACTGTCAACTGTCAACTGTCAACTGTCAACTGTCAACTGTCAACTGTTGAACGTGCCTCCCAAGCTGCCTGAAAAAAGTCTCTTTCGCACAACATAGCGTAGCGATAGGTTGCTTCTACTTCCGGTGTAGATTCGGCATAGCGATCGACCAAACTTTCCAGCCGTGAAGCTAAAATCTCAAAATCAGGGCTGCTATAGGTGACAATCCAGTCGCTCAAGGCGTGTTTTGGTGTATTAGGCTTAGCTAACTGCTGTCCTAAAAAAGCATACAACCGCAAGCAAGGAGTCATCGCCGCTACTGTCAAACCTACACCGCTTCCCCAAGCTGTTGCTAATAAAAAATCCGTGTAGCGGCGGGTAGCAATTCCCGGTTTAGCCTCTTGCAAGTTGACACCCCATTTGGCTGCATATCCTTGATGCAGATGCAATTCTTCTAAAACGCCGCTGCCGAGATTGTGGAGGATTTCAAATCCCTTCCAGTCTGGTGCTTTTGCCGCAGCGATACTGTAAGCGCGAGCAAATGCTCCTAGAAAAAATGCGTCTTGTCCAACGTAATATGCAAAACTATTTTGGGCGAGGCTGCCGTCTGCAATCCCTCTGACAAAGGGATGTTGCAGACAAGCTTCGCTTAAGTCTTGATTTGCTTGCCACAGATATTTAGAATTTGTCATGAATTTTTTAATTGATCGGTGGTTGGGATTGTAATTGTTATATGACTTACCAGAAACCACTCGGTTTCTCCTAGAAATATTGGGAAAAGACAACGATGAATCTACTCACAAACCAGGTTTTTAGTCTTCGGGTTCTGAATACCCTGTCTTAGAGTTCACATCAAAATCTATGATAACAAATATATTTGGCTTGATTCCATTGGTAACTCTGGGCATTTTGTGGCTGATATTTCAGAAAATAGATCGGTGTTGGCGCAGCGCTATTTTATCCGCAGCAGTTATTTGGGGAGTTATTGTCGCTTTATCTACTGAAATTTTAAGCTTATTTAGGTTGCTGAGTTTTGAGTGGGTGTTGGGGCTGTGGTTGTTAGCAAATATTCTCGGCTTGATGGTTTATCTAAAATTTAAACCGGTCAAGCCAATTTTTGAGAAAAGTCAAGAGGAGAAATTTTCTAGTGTATTAGTCGGGTTGCTAGGCGGTGTATTATTTATTTTTGCTGCGGTTGGTTTAATTGCTGTAGTTGCACCGCCTAACAATTGGGATTCTATGACTTATCACATGAGTCGGGTTGCTCACTGGATGCAAAACCGCAGTGTCGAGCATTATCCCACTTCTTACGTGCCGCAGTTGTATCACCCGCCTGGGGCTGAGTTTGCGATTATGCACTTTCAGATTTTAAGCGGGGGCGATCGCTTTGCTAATTTGGTACAGTGGTTGAGTATGGTCGGAAGTGCGATCGCAGTTTCTTTAATTGCTAAGCAACTGGGCGCAAATCGGCGGGGTCAAGTTTTTGCTGCTGTTTTTGCTGCGACTTTGCCGATGGGTATCCTCCAGGGTTCCAGTACTCAAAACGATTATGCTGTATGTTTCTGGGTAGTGTGTTTTGTTTCCTACGGTTTAGCCGGACTCTCCGCAGGAATCACGGGGATTAATACTTTCAAAATCGGTGCGAGTTTGGGTCTTGCTCTCTTGACAAAAACCACTGCTTATATATTTTGTTTGCCTTTTATTATTTGGTTTCTTGCAGGAGGAATTAAAGGTTTTCGGGAAAAAATGCTGCCACCTATTTTGATAATAGCCGGTGTGACTTTGGCATTGAATGTCGGTCACTTTTGGCGAAATTATGATTTGTTCGGTTATGCGATCGGAGCGCCTGAAAGTTTTACAAAAGAATATAAAATAGAAGCAATTACCCTACCAACTTTTTTGTCAAATGTGATTAGAAATTTAGGTATGCAAGCGGGTACGAGGATCTCCCGAATTAACGGTTTGATCGTGGGAGTGATTAACGTGCTGCACCGAATACTGGGGGTAGCGACAAACGATCCACGCATCACTTGGCCTCCCGGACAAGTATTTGCGATCGCCACACCCTCATTTAATGAAAATACAGCGACCAATCCCATTCACTTTTGGCTAATATTTGCCAGCCTTACACTTATATTTAAAAATCGTATTTGGCAAAAAATAAAAATAGCGATCGCTTATTTGACTGCTGTAATAATGGTTTTTTTGCTGCTCTGTTTTCTTCTGAAATTACAACCTTGGCACAGTCGCCATCACTTATCAATATTTGTATTATTTTCGCCAATATTTGGATTGGTAGTATCGCAATTATCAAATCACAAAAATGCAAATTATCTGGTGGTAATCCTGCTTTTTATGTCGCTCCCTTGGGTCTTTCACAACAACTTTAGACCTCTACTGGGAGAGGGGAACATTTTTAATAGCAGCAGACACAATCTTTACTTTACAAGCCGCCCGAACATCGAGTTTACTTACAATGTAGCAGTAGATTTTGTAAAAACTCAAAATTGCACGAATATAGGACTTTCTTTTTGGGCTAAAAATGCCTGGGAATATCCCTTCTGGGTGATGTTTCCAGAGCCGGGAAAACCAGCACATCGCATTGAACATATTTCTACTATCGATCCTGTTGTCAAGCAAAAATTAAATTCCGAACCTTACAAAAGTTTTGTCCCTTGTGCGATAATTTACCAGTCTACAAAAAATGACAGTACACAAGGAAAAGAAATGGTAGTCAAAAATCAAACTTACGCCCAAAAATGGTCTATGGAGCCGCTGAGAGTGTTTCTGAAAAAATAAACTTTTGATTTATTTGATTTAACCATTGACACCAGATTTTTCAATACAAACTGAGATGAATGATATACCTAAGTATTCTTTGATAATTCCCATCTATAACGAAGAAGAAAATCTCGCTGAATTGTACAGACGAATTAGTCCCGTGATGGATCGAATGGACGGCCGTGTAGAATTAATTTTAATCAACGATGGCAGCCGCGATCGCTCTCTGGAAATCCTCCGAGATTTGCACGAAAAAGACTCGCGAATTTGTTACCTTAGTTTGGCCCGCAATTTTGGCCACCAAATAGCTGTAACTGCTGGGTTAAACTTTTCTAGCGGTCAAGTTGTAGTCATCATGGATGGCGATTTGCAAGACCCGCCAGAGCTGATTCTAGATATGATAGAACAATGGCGTCTCGGGTATCAAGTTGTTTACGCTCAGCGCACTCAACGCCGTCAAGAAGGTTGGTTTAAACGCTTGCCAGCTTATATGTATTATAGGATTTTACGCCATCTTGCTGATGTTGATATTCCGATAGATACGGGGGATTTTTGTTTGATGGATCGATGTGTTGTGGAGGTACTAAATGCAATGCCAGAACGCAACCGCTACATTCGGGGACTGCGGGCCTGGATTGGTTTTAAACAAACTGCGGTGAAGTTTGAACGAGATCCGCGTTTTGCTGGCGATGTCAAGTATACTTTTAGCAAATCTTTGGCTTTGGCGATGAATGGTTTAGTGTCTTTTTCAAAGGTGCCTCTGCGACTTTCAATTTATCTGGGATTATTTGCTGCATTTGTATCTCTGTTAATGGCTTTTTTGGTTTTGTATTGGCGTCTTTTCTATCCAAGTTCGGTATTAACTGGTTTTACAATTGTGATGATGGCGGTTTTCTTTTTGGGTGCGGTGCAGTTGGTTAGTATTGGGATTTTGGGCCAGTATGTGGGGCGGATTTACGAGGAAGTGAAGGGCAGGCCGCTTTATACGCTGGCTGAAGTTGCTGGTTTTGCCGATCGCCAAAACAAACAAAAATCATCTTAGCAAACAACAGTTGACTAATTTTGCCTAAATTTCCTATTTTGTGTTATGAGTTAAACCTCGCGCCCACGCCAATTTCCTGCACGTCACAAATTTGCTGCCTGCTTAATTGGTGCTTTTTTACCCGCTGCGACGCAGGCTACCACTAAACAAGCGCTGCCTAGGGCGATCGGCTCAACAGTTTCACCAAGCAAAATAGCGGATGCCAGGATAGTCAAAAACGGTTGCAATAGCTGAATTTGCCCTACCCTGGCAACTCCGCCAATGGCCATCCCCTCATACCAGGCAAAAAATGCTACAAATTGACTGACACAACTCACATAGGCAAAACCCAACCACGCCGTCGGTGCAGCGACTAATCCTTGTTTTAAAACTACAAATATTGTCGGCAAAACCTCGAAGGGAGCGATAACTATCAATGCCCAACAGATAACTTGCCATCCACCTAAAGTTTTAGCTAATCGCCCACCTTCGGCGTAACCAAAAGCAGCAGCAATGACTGATGCAAATAAAGCTAAATCTGCGTTTTGGAGTTGCCCTGCACCACTAATAATTCCAAAACAAACAACGGTTAAACTTCCGGCGATACTAGCAACCCAAAACCGAGAAGATGGCCGATCGCCCGATCGCAAAACTCCCCCGATTGCTGTTGCCAATGGCAAGATTCCCAATACTACAGCACCGTGGGCGGCAGGTACTCGCTGCATTGCCCAGGCTGATAATAGCGGAAATCCGACAACCACTCCCAATCCGACAACTAATAAACTCCACAATTGCCGTTTAGAGGGAATAGGCTGATGTGTTATTTTTAAAGTGACTGCTGCTAGTATAGCTGCTACTAATCCGCGTGCTAAGCCTACAAAAATAGGGTCTAAATCCTGTACAGCGGCTCTGGTTGCTGGTAGGGTCAAGCTAAATCCAACTACGCCTAAAAAACCGTAAATTAGCCCGATTATTTCCGGATTCAATTGATGATGTTTCCAGTGTAATTTCATTTTTTACCTGTGAAGTAGACTTGTTTATTTAACAAAGTGCAGAGGCGTAAGAAGAAATTAAAATCGGGAGCATCCCATTTTTGCTTTCAGATGGCGGACAGTTGCATCAGAATAATATAGCGGTTTTTAGAAAGATGAGGTACGTTGTTGGGCTTCAGCCCTCTGAGTTTAATGGTTATGTAAGCTGTCAATTATACCTCATCTTTTTGAGAAAGGCTATATATTTGGATCGCAGCAGTGCGAGCGAGACGCTCGCGGCAGTGTTCGCGAGCGAGACGCTCGCACTGTGTAAAAAACGCTTTTTACCAAATTGGGATGCTCCCTTAAAATCAGACTATTCATTACTCCAATACTCGGACTTATAGGTAGAGGCTGCTGTAAAATTGTCAACTGTCAATTGTCAATTGTATAGGGTTCTCCCGGGGGCACTGCCCCTACAACTGTCAACTGTCAACTGTCAACTGTCAACTGTCAACTGTCTAACAGACTGCCAGAATCAGCGGCATATTGTTGAGAGCGGAGATGACAGCAATGTTTTTGCTGGGTGGAAGCGATATTGTTTCTGGACTGTGCAAGATGATGTCCTGTTTGTCAACTGTAATCCAAGCAATTCCTGACACAACTTGAACTTCTCGATGAGTTTGAGGCAAGCTGTACACCTCGTTTTTCAGGAGGATTATGCGATCCTTTTCGAGGGCTCCGCTAACGGGCGTTGCACATTTGGAATATATTTGAACCATAGCATCTCCTTGATGATTAACAATCAAAAAGTTACAAATTTTTCCTCAATATCCTTAGGAACTGGTTAAATATAGCCTTTCTCAAAAAGATGAGGTATGACTAACAGCTTATATAACCGCTTAGACAAAGAGGGCTGAAGCCCAACAACATACCTCACCTATCTGAGAAGGGCTATAAGTTCCTTGAAAACTGCAAATTATCCCTAAGGTTGTGTTCCCACAACCAACTTGCTAGATGAGCAAGCGAACTCTTAAACTTGCACTCCTAAAAAACGCTTTTTACAAAAGCATTTTGCTCTCAAATAGAAGTATTAATTCACTTTAATCAAAAAACTGGAATTTGTGAAGATACGGTTTGGGAAACTTTGAGCGGTACAGTTTCTCAGTCCACCAACTGTTTTGGTAAAATATCTGAAAACTGTACTGGGCAATTGGACAGAGTAATCGCTTATAGTGTGGCTAGAGCGGTTTTCGGTTAGGACGCGGTAGAGCTGTGTCTTGTATTTTATTGAATTGAAAATTGCGATCGCCCCGTAGTGTCACGATCGAATATGTGCTGTGAAAATACCCCTAGACAGACAATCTCCCAAACCGATTTACTTGCAGATTCGCGATCGCCTCAAGCGACTGATCCAGTCTGGGACATTACCACCTGGACAACGCTTGCCTTCGATTCGATCGCTAGCTAACACCTTGCAAGTGGCCCGATTGACAGTCATTGAAGCTTACGGCGTTTTAGAAGCAGATAACTTGATTTATGCTCGCCAAGGCTCAGGATACTTTGTCAGCCATCAAACAGTGCCCACCCCGAGACTGGGAACAGCTTTTCCGTCCCTTCAAGATGCGATCGTCCCCGACAAAGATGGAGGCCGTTTTTGCGATAGCTTCTTGGCTTCAATTCAGGTACAATCGCAAACAGGAATTACTGACTTTAGCTCTGGTTTTCCCCGTCCTTGGGGATTGCAAGACTTGCAAAAAATCGCCAGACGAGCCGTCACCGAAGCCGGAGATACACTCTTCAGATACGGTTTTCCTGGGGGACAGCCGATTTTGCAGCAACAAATTGCTCAAATGTTGGTGCAACAAGGACTCGATGTTGCTCCTGAACAATTGATTCTGACTAACGGATCTCAGCAGGGATTGTCTTTGGCGATGCGTCACTATGTCCGAAGTGGCGATCGGGTAATTGTAGAAGCACCAACTTATCACGGAGCAGTTGCTATTTTAGAAGATATAGGAGCTAAAATTGTCGGCATTCCCATGACGGTCGAAGGGATGAATTTAGCTATCCTAGAATCTTGTCTCCAGACTCACCGCCCTAAATTAATTTACACGATCAGCACGCTGCACAATCCTACTGGACTGACAACTTCTCAAACTCACCGCCAGCAGTTATTAGCATTAGCCAGTCAATATGAATGCGCCATTTTAGAAGATAACGCTTACGAAGGACTAAATTTTCTGCCTGTTCCGGCACCCATCAAAGCCTTTGACCAGCAAAACCTGGTAACATATATTGGAACTTTCTCCAAAACTATAATTCCAGGCCTGCGAGTTGGTTGGATGATCGTTCCAGATGTCGAATATCAGGCTATTATGAGACAAAAATTATTGCACGATTTTCACGTATCAACTATTTCTCAGGCAATAGTTAGTGAATATCTGGCTTCCGGTCATTACCGCCGACATTTGAATCAGATTCGGATGCAAAACTTGCAGAGTCGAAATGCGATGCTGCAAGCTTTGGAGCGTTACTTTCCCCAGGAAGCCAGTTGGACAGTCCCTGAAGGAGGATTGTTTTTGTGGGTGCACTTGCCAAATTGCTTGTCCGTGCAAAAAATTTGCCAAGAGGCTTTATCTCAGGGTATTTTGATTGCTTGCGGCACAGCATTTTTTGCCGATCGCAAAGGCTATCCAGCCATGCGATTGAATTTCTCTCTTTTGCCTGAAGAAATTGAACGGGGTATCGCTATTGTTGGTAAGTTACTTCAGCGACATATGATATCGAATCTGAAAGCAGTATGAACTATGCGGACTGAAGTCCTCACTACGAACCTTATTTATTGCGGACTTAAGTCCGCACTACGAACCTTATTTATTGCGGACTTAAGTCCGCACTACGAACCTTATTTATTGCGGACTTAAGTCCGCACTACGAACTTTATACTTTCTCGATCTGTGTAATTTGCGGTTAGTTCAAAACAAGGATAATTATGTTCAAACTCTACGAATATTCGCCCTCAGGCAATTGCTATAAAGTTCGCTTGCTCTTAACTGGGCTCAATATTCCGTTCGATCGCACAGAAATTAATATTCTCCAAAAAGAAAGTCGCACACCCGAATTTTTGGTAAAAAACCCTAACGGGCGGATTCCGGTTTTAGAGATTGCACCGGGTAAGTTTCTCTTTGAATCGAATGCCATTATGTTTTACTTGAGCGAAGAAACTGAGTTTTTCCCCAGCGATAAATTTGAACGAGCTCAAGTGATGCAGTGGTTGTTTTTTGAACAGTACAGTCACGAACCTTTTATTGCAACTTCTCGTTTTTGGTATTTGACAGGGAAAGCACAGGAATATCAAGATGCACTGCAACAGAAACAAGCACCGGGTTATGCTGCTTTGGGGGTGATGGAACAGCATTTAGAGAAAAATGACTTTTTTGTGGGCGATCGCTATTCTATTGCTGATATCGGTTTATTTGCTTACACTCACGTTGCTGGGGAAGGCGGATTTGATTTGACGGGGTTTGGGGCAATTAAAAATTGGATTGAGCGAATCAAGAATCAGCATCGATATATTAGTATTACAGATTAAGATTGCAGTAGCTGTAGGGTGCGTCGCTACCTTAAATCCAAAACAACAGCGACAATCGATGAGCGACGCACCTTACTTACTCGAAGATTGTGTGTACACATATATAGCCTTTTTCAAAAAGATGAGGTATGACTGACAGCCTACATAACCACCCAGAATAAAAGGGCTGAAGCCCAACAACGTACCCGATCTTTCTGAGAACCGCTATAAATGGTATTAATTCACGATCGACGATTTTTTGCTTCCAAATCGAGCAACCATTTTTTTCGCCACAAACCGCCCGCGTAACCTGTTAATGTGCCATCAGATCCAATTACTCGATGACAAGGAATCACAATACAAATTCTGTTTTTGCCGTTAGCATTTGCCACTGCACGAACAGCTTGAGGATTTTGCAATGCAGAAGCTTGTTGTTGATACGAACAAGTTGCACCATAGGGAATATTTTGTAACTCTTGCCAAACTGCCTGCTGAAATTCCGTTCCCGGTGTGAATAGCGGCACTGAAAACTCTTTTCGCTGGCCTGCAAAATACTCATTTAGTTGTGATTGTAACAAATCAAAATGTTTGTTTGTGCCTTGCAGTACAGTCGCATCTAAAAGTTTAGTCAATGACTGAAACTGCCTCTCAATCATTTTGCGATCGGTAAATTCTAAAAGGCAAATACCTTGTGCAACTGCACAGGCGAACATAGTTCCTAAGGGAGTTTCCAATCTAGTAAGATCTATTACTTGTTTGGTTTTGCTATTTGATGGCGACACGCCCAAAATAGATTTAAATGAATCGTTAAAACCGCTGAGCGATTCATAGCCACTATTGTAGGCTGTAGCAGTAACTGTTTCGCCATTTTGAATTTTCTTAAAAGCTGAATTTATCCGCAACATTCTTTGGTAAGCATGAAAAGTAATGCCGTGATTCTTCAAAAACCAGCGGCGGATTTGACTTGGCTCAATGCCTCGGGAAGCCAAATCCAAATCTGTCAATTTTGTGGCGGGATTGTTGCCGATTTCGCGTAGAATAGCTTGAATGCGATCGGGTGTTGCATTCAGCATTTCCAAAGGTTTGCAAACCTTACAGGCTCTGTAACCGTGAAGTATCGCTTCTTTAGCAGTTGGGAAAAATTCTACATTTTCTTTTTTAGGTTTCCGTGCGGTACAAGTTGGGCGACAAAAAACACCAGTGGTTTTTACTGCTGCAAAAAAAGTTCCTTCGTAGGAAACATCTTTGTCAACAAGTGCTCGATACATTAAATCATCTGTCAGCATATTTTTTGGGCAATATGGTTCGTAGTGAGGACTTTAGTCCGCATTTTCAAGAACCGGACTTGATATTACTAATATCGCTGAGGTGACAAAAGTTTGGCAACCGAAAAATTAACAACTATTTTTGGTATTCCTGCATAATAAGTATAATACTATAGAGTTCAGTGAGGATACCTCCATCTTTTATGCAAAAATCCTAAGCTGTTGTGCATCTAAATTGTGTATGACTATCGATAACTCTATGGCAGAAGGGAACTTGGGGAGAGAATTGGACGATTTGTGATGGTCATCAAGAGATACAATTTAAATACATAGCCACTTACCGGATTTTAGATTTAAAAATGGAATAATTAGAAAGTGAGAATGTATGTGGAAGGTTTTCGGGTGCGATCGCATTTGACATTAGACAAACAATCAATAATTGTGAATGAAAACACGAATTTT
This sequence comes from Microcoleus sp. CAWBG58, assembly GCF_020883045.1. NCBI lineage: Bacteria > Bacillati > Cyanobacteriota > Cyanophyceae > Oscillatoriales > Microcoleaceae > Microcoleus > Microcoleus sp. CAWBG58. Next base: position 19,840 of record NZ_JAHRFA010000078.1, read on the forward strand.
AGGATTAGATCCGGGCTTGGCAAATCTTGGGTATGGTGCGATTTCTTGTCATATCAACCCCGAAAAACAAGACGAGAATAGCGTTTCCCTGATTGATTGCGGCGTGATTAAAACAACGCCAAAGCAGGAAATGGGACAGCGGTTAAAAACTATTTATGAAGATTTACATACGGTAATTGACGAGGTAAAACCAGATTTGGCAATTGCCGAAAAATTGTTTTTTTACAAAATGGGAAATACTATACTTGTAGCCCAAGCACGGGGCGTTTTGACGCTAGTATTGGCTCAGTGTGGTGTGCCACTGTTTGAGTTTACGCCTGCTCAAATTAAGCAAGCTTTGACTGGCCGCGGCAATGCTGATAAATCGGAAGTACAAGAGGCAGTGGCGCGGGAGTTGGAGTTGGGTTATATTCCGAAACCTGATGATGCGGCAGATGCTTTAGCCGTGGCTTTGACTGGTTGGTACGATGATGATATTTGTCCGAAAAAAACACCCTTAGAAACTGGAAAAGTTTGATTGAAGCGCTGTTGAACAGTTGACAGTTGACAGTTGACAGTTGACAGTTGACCATGGGAGAGCGACCTCTACCTAGAAGGAAGAGGATTGAAGTAATGAATAGTCTGATTTTAATTTCTTCCTCAAAAGGAGAGGCTTTTAATCAATTCTTTATGGTAAATAAATACAATTTCAGGTATGCTAGAAAGGTAGGAAATAACAAATCTGACATCAGAGAATTCGTGTAAATAGAGTTCTGTTGATTCTTTCAGATTGGCAATCGCTTATTCAATAGTTTCACCCGGGCTAGCTGTTCCCACTTCAGGGCATTCTGCCACATAAATATCTTTTCCCCAATAAACGATTGTTGTAAAGATACATTGTTGTAAAGATACGAGGCGTATTTTTACAATGCTTACTTAGTTTTCACTCTAATCATTATTTTGGCAAATCGGGCGATCGCCCTTTTCCTTCCCAAAGCGCGATCGCCCTTTCTTAAGTTACACGATGAAGGACACGGAATTGCCGTTTTCCTACGAATATCTGTTATTGTAGGCTATATTTGTAGGACATGGCATTGCCGTGTCCGGCTTCTAGTTCCCGCAGCCGATCGCACTTTCTTCACCCGGAAAATTTACTTTTTCTGAGACTAATCACTCTTAGCACCTGCAACCACAGGATGAATTAAAGTCGATCGCAAATCTTGCCTAATTTCCGATTTCAAATACTTGTGCTGCAAAACCTGCCATTTTTGCCAAGCCTCGTAGCGTTTTTGGGCCAACAAACCAGCTAGTTGCGGCAACTCTTTTTGCAAATCGCGATCGACAAAATCTGTCAGAAACTCCCCTAAAACTTCAGAGTCTTGAATGTCGCCCAAACATTCCTGAATAGCTTTTACATCTTCGACATAAGCTTCGTAACTCTCCCCGTAAAAATCACCAAACAGATTCATCAAATATCGAACCCGCTTAGCTTGCTTCCGCAAATCGTGCAGAATAGTTCCCTCTGCTGCTAGCTTTTCTTCCACAGCCGACTCAGTCAAATCATCAGCAACTTTAACTTTGCCATCCTCATATTCGGTGCCCAGCAGCCAAGCTGGATGCAGGAAAAACTCACTGATTTGAGGTAACAGCAAATCTGGTACAACCTCGGCAATTGGCAAATGTTCGATCGCCCGAAACTGCGGTTTTTCTACCCAATTCTCGATCGACTCTTTCAGCGACTGGTAACTTTTGTGTTCCAAAACAGCCTTCACCGCTTTCAAAGCCCGACGCCGCTGTTTGAGCAAACTCAACAAAGCCTCATCCAAAACTTCCTGTTCGTCACTTGGCAAATTCGGGTAATAGTGGTTTTGGAGACTTTCGAGCATCACATCCAAATCTCTGAGCGATCCCAGAATCCGCCCCACCTTACCAATTTTGCGTTCAGAAGCTGCTTTTGGCAAGTCTAAAACCGGAGCAAAACCTGTTATTGCCGATCGCAAACGCCGCATTCCGACTCGCATTTGATGAAGTTCTTCTGCATCTTTATCTTTGAGAACTTCAGCCTCGTGCTCTACTGCTTTGCGGAAATATTTCTCGATCGCACCAGAGGCTGCGTCTCCGAGAGTTTTAACTTGAGTTTTAACTTTTGCTGATGTTTTGACGTTCATGCTTGATTTTTTTAGGTTCTTGCTTGATGTAGAGTCCACTTTCGCGATCGACTTTAATTTTGATTTCAAAGCTTTTCTAATAAGGTGTTACATCCTAGCACACACTTTTCATTGATAAACCTCAGCATTAATAAATCTTAATGAAAAGTGCTTGACAATTTATCCAAAGTCAGGTTTTACTAATTAATTTGCGATCGCGTGCTAATTCGATCGACGCGGTTTCTGAGTATTTCTCGTTTTTCGTCCCAAAATTTTCTGAGAAACCGGGTTTCTTGTCCCCATAGGGAGGCCCTGTTACTTGCGATCTCAGAAACCCGGTTTCTTCAGATATTTCTCGTTTTTAGTCGCAAAATTTTCTGAGAAACCGGGTTTCTTGTCCCCATGCGTCGGTACTATTAATGTCCTGTGCTTGGCAATTTATACAAAATTAGCAATCTTCAATCTTCAATCTAAAATCTAAAATAAAATTTCCCTCCCCCACCCTTGGGCTAATAAAAATCTGATTTCTGGCGAGCTTGGACAAATAGGTTAAGATCGCTGCAAACCGAGATTTATTTACCAAAGGGAGAGAGAGGGTGCGATCGGGAAGACAAGTTTTAAAATTAAATCAAGTCCGCCCAGGTTGTCCGACTTCAAAGAGGCAGTTTAGCCTTTCCAGTCTTTCTCAGATTGTTCTAGCACGTAGGTTGCTACATCCTCGATTTGGTCGGGCTTCAAGCGGCCGCCGAAAGCAGGCATAGCATTTTTGCCCTTAGTTACCTGAGTCGTAATAGCTTCGATAGAATTCATGCCATACTTCTCAAGAGCGCCTTTTTTCAAGGTTTTCATTGCCATAACGACGTTGCCGCCACCGATGTGACAAGCAGAACAGTTGTTGCTGAAGATTTTAGCTCCTTTAGCAGCATCTCCAGCCAGAGCAGGGCTGCTGAAGCCGAAAGTGAAAATTGTGAACGCTAACAAGGCGATCGATAAGAGTCTTTTCAACGCAGTTCTCCTCTAATGGACACACAAAGAATGATTCTTTAGTTATTTTACCCGTTAAAACAGGCGCGATCGCGACTACGCGATTGCTTTCTCCCGAATAATTTACCACTTTTTGGCAGTGGGAGTTCAACTCTCAAAATTATCCACGCCCCAGCCTGGAGCTTTCTGAGCAGCCCGAATCACAAAAGCAGCCAAATTTTCAACCTCAGTCTGTTGCATCCAGCTTTCGGGTACTTGGCGGCACCAAAAAGTTTCCTCACTGCCGTCATAAGTCATCGGTTCTCTCAGATATGACACCAAACCATTGATGTTGGTGCGGGGAGGCGTTGCCCCCTGGAGGTCGGCCAAAGACAGAGATATCATCGGATCGGGCAAAGTTGCTCCTCCGACGTGGCAATTCATGCAATTTTGCTCGAACAACACTTTGCCCGCAGAAAAATCCTGAGCTGAAAACAACCGAGTGTTTCCCTTACCGTCTAATTCGAGTGCTACAGGTTCTTTGGCTTGTAAATATCTATTCACGTAAGTATCGCCAGCAGCCAAAACAGGTTGAGGAGCCAGCAGCAGGAGCTGCAAAATAATTAACATCCCCAACACAAAGGAGACAAAAACACCACGATGCAGCATAAGAGCGTAGAAAAGTCAATAATTCAGTAACATTTGCTCGTACAATCGATTTTTTTTGTTGCGCTCTGACGAAAGTCAGTATCAACCAGTCCGCTAGCTCAAGTCAGGGACTTCGACTGGGGAGAATCAATCAACCATAGGTAAATTTGAGATTTCAGATTTTAGGTAGAAAAACGGCGAGCGAGCAATCCTTGCCAAATCCCAGCCCCTCTCAATCCAAAATCCAAAATCTCAAATTTCACATTGATTAGCGAGCGCCTTTACCACCAGCCCACTGGCGGGAGATAATTTTCGGCTGCAACAGAATATGACCGGCGATCGCGTACAAATCTTCATCCGAGAGATTTCTCATCTCAGGGAAAATATCGGCACTCTTCATGCTCGGATGCACTTCCGAAATTTCTTGAAACCCGTCATAAGTCGTGGGATTTTTCATATAGTCCACCAGCGACTCAATATTATTGCGGGGTGGGTTGGCCAAAGCCAGAGTTTCCGGACTCAAGTTGAGGTTGGGGTCAGTTTTTGTCATGCCGGCAGCGTGACATTGAGCACAAGTATTTTGGAACTGGCGTTTGCCTTGCTGGACTTGTTTGAGGCTCAGCACTACTGAATCACCTTTGTCATTCAAAGGCAAAGTGCGAACTTCAGGGCTCAGTTCGACTGCCATCGCGCTGCTGACAAATAACTGAAATGTCAAGAATACAGCGGTCAGAGCAATGAAATATCTTTTAAGCATGGTTCTCCTTAAAAAAATCCGGCAAATTATTGAACGCTAAAAGAGTATAGCTGGCAAACAGATTTCTGTTCAAAATTCCTTTGTTTGGCGACAACTGGCGAAAGTTTGTGCAGCCATACCTTTAAAGGTAGAGGAATAGGAATTTTGCGATCGATCTAATCTGCCAGAAGTTTTGAGTCGCGCCTTTTTTCGAGAGCGGACATAATTGCCTTAACATCTTCCAAAGCCAAACGGGTTTGAGGGTGTTTGTAAGCAATTTCCAGCTCATCACACAAGCGGAGCACGTCTTCAACAGGGACGTTGAAGTCTTCTGCTATTTCTGCGATGGACAGGTCTGCAAAACCCATAATTTTCAGGTCGCTGACGGGTCAGAATTGAGTTGACGGCTATTGAATGAAAGGTGGACATTTTAACAAAGCGCTGTTAGCTGTCATCTGTTAGTTTGTTCTGAGATTTTGTGCGATCGCCAGCTAACTAACCACTAACTAACACTAAGCATTTTTGCTCATCCAAACATCACACTCGATCAACTTCCAACCAATATCATCCCATTGCCGCGTCTTTATTATCAATAGGACTTAGGCGTGCAGGGCTAAAAACCCCGTATCTGCGTGGATTTCTCGCTACCAAACTTCATGTTTTTCGTGGAAACCATGGTTTTTGGGGAATTCCTCTGACGTTTTCGTCTTTGGGGGATTCACCAACAGACGGGGCGATTTTCCATTTTTCGATTTAAGATTTACTCCACAGGTGTCTTGTGGAGCTTGAGCTTTGGTCTAAAATTTCGATCGCTTCGCGACAGCAGTCATCCGCCACAGCAGCTTAGGGAGAAAGCTTGAAAGCGTGAGTCGGTGCCGCCACAGCGTGGTGGCTGTCGCTAGCATCGTGGGCGGGGAATTCCGAGTCTGCCAAGAACGGTTGGGGCTGGTGGAGGCTGATGAGCCCAGCCAGAGTTTTCTTTAATTGAGTTCGGGGTACGATCAAGTCTACAAAACCGTGGGCGAAAGAGTATTCGGAAGTTTGATAATTTTCCGGCAGCTTTTCGCGCAGAGTTTGCTCGATTACCCGGCCGCCCGTAAAGGCTACAGTAGCTTTTGGCTCTGCAATTATAATGTCTCCCAACATGGCAAAACTAGCGGTGACGCCGCCGGTGGTCGGGTGGGTCAAAATTGGGATGTAAAGCAGTCTCGCTTCCCGGTGGCGCTCTAGAGCCCCGGAAATTTTAGCCATTTGCATGAGGCTGAGCATTCCTTCCTGCATTCTCGCACCGCCGGAAGCGCAGACAATTAGTACGGGTAAGCGTTCCCGCGTGGCGTGTTCGATGAGGCGAGTCAGTTTTTCTCCGACAACTGAGCCCATGCTGCCGCCGATGAACTGAAATTCCATGACTCCGAGGGCGACGGGCAAATTTTCGATTTGGCCGGTGCCTGTTTCTACGGCGTCTAGGTGGCCTGTTTTATCTTGAAATTCTCGGAGTCGATCGCTATATTTTTTGCGATCGCGAAATTTCAGCGGATCGGTGGCCTGGAGATTTCCGTTAATGGGTGTCCAGGTATTGGAGTCGATCAACTGCTCGATGCGATCGTCACTGTAAACTCTGATATGATGCCCGCATTCCAAGCAAACCATTTGATTTGCTCGCAGGTCTTTGGTATAACTCAGGGCATCGCAAGCTGTGCATTTATTCCAAAGTCCGTCGGCAATTTCTCGTTCCGGCCGTTCTTGGGAGTTCGGTACTGATTTTCGTCGATTTGCAAACCAATCAAATAGAGACATTAAAAGTTGGTAATTGTTAACTGTTGACTGTTGACTGTTGACTGTTGACTGTTAACTGTTAGATTCGGGTTCCTCTTCAATCGGACTGATGAGGAGCGATCCTGTCTGCTGGTGTTCTGGAAGAACTTGCAGGGCTGTAGCACTTCCTGCCCCTAAATAAGATGCTATGCCTAAGTCAACAATCCGAGCTGGGATTTGATGAGCAGCGAGGATTTGCTGCATCAATTCCGCTTCCCAGCGAAAGCTAGTAGTTTTGACACTCCCCGCGCATGAATGCGGGGGATTCTTCTCTCAGCGAGCCAACTTACCCTCTTTAGGTTTGCACCAACTAGAATAGAGGTCGGTTCTCCAGAAGCGTTGGTTGCGTCGAGCGCAAAGGTTCCGGTATGCCCTACCGTACCCAATCCTGAGTTAAGGATGTTAATACCAGCGTTGTGGTCGCGATCTAACTTACAGCCACATTGACAAATATGAGTGCGCGCAGACAATGACTTTTTCACAATGGAGCCGCAGCTAGAGCATTCTTGGGACGTGTAGGCAGGATTCACCGCAATAGTTGCCCGTTTAAATACCTTACCAAAATACTCTAGCCAAACTCGAAATTGATACCATCCAGCGTCATTAATTGACTTAGCTAGACAATGATTTTTAACTAGATTCTTAATCCGCAAATCTTCGTAGACCACTACATCGTTAGATGTGATTACGCACCGCGCCAGTTTGATAGCATGGTCTTTGCGTTGCCTACTTATTTTGAGGTGAACTCTAGCTAATTTGACTCTAGCTTTACGCCTATTTTTAGAGCCTTTGACTTTGCGAGAAACCAGTCTTTGCGACCGTTTCATCTTTTTTTCGCCAGTTCGGTAAAACCGAGGATTTTCAACCTTGTTGCCCAAGGAATCGGTATAAAAAGACTCTAGCCCAACATCTAGACCGATAGTTTTATGAGTTGGTTGGATCTTTTCTTCTCGATCTATTTGGATGCAGAATTGAACGTAGTAGCCATCCGCACGCTTTACCAATCTCACCCGTTTAATCTGGTCTGGTTGATAGAAATTTAGGTCACGAGTGCCTTTCATTTTTAATCGACCAATCCCATTTTTATCGGTGAACGTTATCGATTTGCGATCGTCAGCTAGTTTCCATCCCGATGCTTTATATTCAACCGAGCGATTATCTTTCTGGAACTTTGGGTATCCTTTTTTGCCAGAAATCTTGGCTTTGCAGTTGTCATAAAAACGGGAGATTGCTGACCAAGCACGTTCTGTCGCTGCCTGACGGGCGGTTGAATTGAGTTTGTCCGCAAACGAAAACTCGCGAGCCAATACCGCACTTTGTTTGCTCAAGTCATACTTTCCTGTTTTCGGAGCGTCCATCCACAAACGAATGCACTTATTCCGAATAAACTGCACAGTACGAATTGCCTCGTCAATAGCTGCGAACTGCTCTAAATTTCCGTAGGTTTTGAACTCAAAAACTAGCATCGATTTACTTGGTCTTACGCTAACTACTATAGCGCAAAAATAATGAATAAACAAGGGCAATCTGAAGATTGTAGGCGACGGTCGTCGCAGCCGAGTTCATCGCCACGACGGTCGTCGGGGGGCTTTCCTCTCGCCTTTCGGTAAGTGTAATCCAAGGCACGGAATAATTTTACCAATTATTGAGACGATATTGCGGTCGATCGCGCTTTGTAAGGGCAGATCCCAAACCCTAATTCGGGAAAAAGAACTGCAAGTAAATAGATAAGATCGGTTCTCCCCAGAGAGCCGTAATGGCTGCACCGAGAGCCAGAAACGGGCCGAAGGGCATGGGTTGACGCCGATCGAGCAATCCGATCGCGATCGAAGAGCCACCAACCAAAGCCCCGGCTAAACAAGCGATAAATGCCGCTAGCAGCAAGAGTTTCCAGCCCAGCCAGGCTCCCATCAAGGCTGCTAATTTGGTATCGCCGCCACCCATAGCAGTCTGCCCGAAGCCGATCGATCCTGCAAGTCCGATCGCGTCAAACAGCCACAATCCGACAACTGCTCCCAAAATTCCGTCTAGTACCAGATAGTGCACGGAGTCGATCGGGTTAAATGTCGGCCACCAACCCTTGGCGATTTGGAAAACCAATCCGAGTATCAAGCCCGATCGAGTCAAAGAATTAGGCAAAGTCATTGTATCGCAGTCAATCAAAGACAAAGCCAACAGCCAGCTAAACAAAGTCCAAAACCCCAGTGTTTGCACGCTCACCCCAAACTGCCCATAGATGAGCAAAAACAGCAAACCCATGGCTGCTTCCACCAGGGGGTAGCGGGCAGAAATCCGACTGCGGCAGTGATTGCAGCGTCCCCGCAGCCACAGCCAACCGAACACGGGTATATTTTCGTAAGTTCTGAGTTGATTTAAACATTTGGGACAGCGAGAAGGAGGATGTATCACCGACAAACCCGCAGGCAACCGATAGATTACCACATTTAGAAAGCTGCCGATCGCCGAGCCGATCGTAAAGATGATGACGGTGACAAGGGAATTAAATATTATTTCCATTAAGTTGTTATTTGTTATTTGTTATTTGTTATTTGTTATTTGTTATTTGTTATTTGTTATTTGTTATTTGTTGTTTGTTATTTGTTATTTGTTATTAGTCGTTAGTCGTTAGTCGTTAGTCGTTAGATTGTGTTATGTAACATTTGTAGCTATCGAACCAAATTCTCTGATTTGGATGCGGACTAAAGTCCTCACTACGAACCTTTTCTTTTGAAATTGTGCGATGTGTTTTAATTTGAAACTGTCACCAATTCCCAATGCCCAATTCCCAATGCCCAATTCCCCATGCCCAATTCCCCATGCCCAATTCCCCATGCCCAATTCCCCATGCCCAACTGTCAACTGTCAACTGTCAACTGTCAACTGTCAACTGTCAACTGCCTAATACATTTGAGATTCAATTTCGTCAAAAGTAACAAAACGTTCACCGGGTAACAAAACGGGGTGCGAGGCAAAAATTAGCTGACCTCGATCGCTTCCTTGACTGACAACTACACCCGCCGGACGTTGCATTTGCTCGGAATGCACTTTCAAATACATACCATAGGCCGATCGAGCAACTCGGATCAAATCGGGAGCGATCAAGCTGTGACTTTGAGAAATTTCTATCCGGTGTTCTGAGTTGGGCTGGTATCGGGTCACGGGAAACTTATGATAATGGTATAGGCCTAGCTATTGGTTTTGGCTTGAGATCGATCGAACTTACCTTATTTTTTAAGAATAGACTAGGTGGAAATTAATAGATTAACTTTCGATCCTCCCTTGGCTGCGATCGAACTGCGACTGCGAGCTCTCCTTTCGTCTGAATTATATGCTGATGCGTGGGTAGATCCGTCCCCCGCGACGTTAATCGGGGTTTTCGAGCACCTGCGTACTCTTCGCTACATCCTCCACGACTACGTGCCCAGGCTTGTGTCTGACTCTCCGCCAAACCCTGGGGAGGTGCGCTACCAGTGGCAAACAGGCACTTTGCTATTCACCGATTTAGCTGGATTTACGTCGCTGTTGGAAGCAAACACAGCCCAGGGGCGCAAGGGCGCTGAAACGCTGTTGGGGGTGATTAACGACTATTTTGCCTCAATGATTGAAATCGTCAGCAAGTCGGGGGGGGATTTGCTGGAGTTTACAGGAGATGCGCTGCTGGTGCAGTTTCTGGGAGGGATCGATCGAGAGGAGGATACAGCTAGGGCGGTGCGGGCGGGTTTGCGGATGCAGCGGGCGATGGCTAAATTTGCCAATATGGAAACGGCGCGGGGTGCTTTGTCTTTGAAGATGCGGGTGGGCATCCATTGCGGCCGCTATATTAGTGCTGATATCGGTACACCGCTGCGGATGGCTCACGTACTGCTGGGGCATTCAGTCCAGCAAGCCAAGCAGGCTGAGGGTTCTGGGACTGTGGGGCGGGTGTGTTTGACTGAAACTGCTAGTTTGTCTTTGGGAGAGCAATTTCGTTTTGAATCGTGGAAACCGGGTTATTTGTTGGTGGCAGATGATTTCACGGACGATCGACTCGGAGAGTACGATATTACTTTGACTGGGCGGCGGATGCCAAGTTCGATATTGCTCGATCGCACGGTATCGGGTTTGGTGAGCGAAATCGAGGAAGCCGTGAAGCGGGTTGAACCCCTTGCTAGTTATATTCCCAAAACCATCTTGAGACTGCTGGTTGAAAATGCCGACAGGCGGAAAATCCCGCCGGATTTTCCCGAACCGACGGTGATGTTTGTCAACTTGATCGGTTTACCGGAGTTGGTGGACAAAGCAACGCCAGCCGAGGAAGCTAATCTGGTACTGGGATGTTCTCGGGTGTTTGCGCTAATTGATGCTGTGGTGTCCGCGAAAGGGGGGGTGCTGCAAAAAGTAACGGCGCATTTGGATGGTTCGGATATATTGATTTATTTTGGTGTACCGGACGTTCATACCGACGATCCAAGTCGCGCGGCGAGTGCGGCGATCGCGATCCGGGATCTAATTGCCAGTTTACCTCCGATCGTTATCGGCGGTGAAAATGTGAAAGTAAGCTGTCAAATTGGGCTGTCTCGGGGCCCTGTGTTTGCTGCTGAGGTTGGGGAACCGCGAGGGCGCAGGGAGTTTAATATCCTCGGCGATACGGTGAATACGGCTGCTAGGCTGATGAGCAAGGCGGGGGAAAATGAAATTTTGATTGGCGAAAGGGTGTTTGAGTCGATCGGGCTAAACTTCGATTGCGAGGCTTTGGGAGCTGTTTCTTTGAAGGGCAAATCTGCTCTGACTCCGGCTTTTGTGTTGCACGGTTCAAAGGTGGAGAGGGGAAAAGGCAGCGTTTAAATAAATTTTAAGACCTAGGCAAGTGGTATTATTGGCTATTCGCAGAGACTAAACTCCGATCGATATTTCACAATTCCGCTGCAATCCTGCAAAGCACCTGTTTCTAACGTAAGGATTCAGGTCAAAAAAAATTCAATGGCAGCATCTGGTAAAATAAACGAATGAAAAAGCCTGCACCCCCCAGAGAACAGAAAAAAACCGAAATCGAGCAGTTGAGCCAAGCTGAACTGGTAG
>NZ_JAHRFA010000079.1:0-23204 GCF_020883045.1 Microcoleus sp. CAWBG58
CTTTAGTCCGCATCCATAGAAGAAGGACTAAAGTCCTGACTACGAACCTTGACAGATTGTAGGTTCGTAGTGAGGACTTTAGTCCGCATCCATAGAAGAAGGACTAAAGTCCTGACTACGAACCTTTATAGGTATGACCGATGACTCAAGAGAATTAACTGGCAATTATAGCTGCAATTCGATCGCGCTCCAACTCTTTGCCAATCAGCACCAGTTTGGTTTGACGGAGTTCGGAAGGTTGCCAAGGTCGATCGTAAAAATATTCTATGCGATCGCCCACACCTTGCAACACCATCCGCATCGGTTTCTTGGGAACCGCCACAAACCCCTTAATCCGATAGATTTCTTCTTGCTGCATCAACGATTGCAGCTTTTTCACCAAGGCTTCTGGTTCAAATTCGCGATCGGCAATAAAGAAAGTCGAGTTAATATCATCATCGTGCTCGTGTTCCTCTTCCGTGTCGTGGTGACTCGGGCGAGACTCCAAATCATCCTCAACTGCTGCATTAAATCCCAACAGCACATCGGGGTTAATTTCGCCAGCCTTGCAAGGCACAATTTTCACACTCGGGCGCAACTCTTGCTGCAACCAGGTTTGGACTTTCTGGTGAGTTTCTGCATTTACGCGATCGACCTTCGTCAACAGTACCATATCGGCACAGGCCAACTGATCTTCAAACAATTCCTCGATCGGCGTTTCGTGATCCAAACTAGAATCAGCCTCTCGCTGCGCCATCAAAGCATCGATATCGCCGACAAAAGTACCGCTAGCAACCGCCTCGCAATCAACAACCGCAACCACACCATCAACTGTAGCGCCAGTGCGAATTTCCGGCCAGCGAAAAGCTTGAATCAAAGGCTTAGGAAGTGCGAGGCCCGAAGTCTCGATTAAGATACAATCAATTTGGTCTTTGCGCTTCAACAATTCCTGCATAGTCGGCAAGAATTCTTCTTGCACGGTACAGCAAAGACAACCATTAGTTAATTCGACAATATTGCTGGTGACCGTTTCTTCTTCGTCGCAAACTTGGCAATCGCGCAGCATTTCTCCGTCAATTCCGATTTCGCCAAATTCGTTAACTAAAACAGCAATGCGGCGGCCTTGATTGTTTTGCAATAAATGGCGAATTAGGGTGGTTTTACCGCTACCGAGAAAACCCGTAATTACTGTAACAGGAATCTTGTGCATTAATTTTTTTGTCAGGTTTAAATTTAGGCTAAGGTGCAGATTGCTTTGGTGTCAAATCAAGAAAGACTCAAACTCTCCGATATCGTTTCCGGTTGCTTCACAATTATATATTTGAATCGTCGAGAGTGGGAGCTTGAGAACTCGCTGCTTCACTCATCGCACTACATAATTCCGATTAGGTATGTTGTTGCGCTTCAGCGCTCTTTCATATATAAGCAAGAGCGCTTTCATCGCAAATACGTACCTCAAACATCTATCAAATTGGTTTTTTGAACAGCGATAAATTGATTGTTCACCCAACAATCAAGGTATAGCCTTTCTCAAAAAGATGAGGTACAACTGACAGCTTCACAACCACTAAACTCAGAGGGCCCAAGCCCAACAACGTACCTAATCTTTCTGATAGCCGCTATATATAAGCAAGAGCGCTAAAGCGCAACTACGTACCTTAAAGACTTTATTTCCGCCATCTATCAAATTGGTCTTCCGAACAACCATTGATAAATTGATTGCTCACCCAACCGTCAAGAATTGTAAAAGTTTCATTAGGAGCAGTCCCAGAAGTTCGGGCGGCAATTTTCACCCAATTACCTTGTCTGCTAACAGCCCGAACTCCGTCTCCTCTTTTTAGTTTAGCTACAACCGGATACTTATTGCCGGGGCCTTTGCGAATGTTAACCGCGCCGCCTTCACCTGTAATAAACGAGCATTGAGTTTGCTTTTTTAAAGCTTCTACTTTTTCCGGCGAAAGACTTTGCTCTTTACCGAAAACGGGAAAACTGTAAAGCGAAAAACTAAAACTTGCAAAGGCGGCTGCAATGAAAAATGCTTTTGATTGACCAAAACTCAACATTTATTTAATCTCCTTGGGTGGGAAGGACTGAAGTCCTTACTACGAACTGTACTGCGAACTGTTATTTTACCAGAAATAATTGGTTGGAAGCTGGAACCATTTGAGGGAGTAATTAAAATCAGACTATTAATTACTCCAATCCTTTTCTTTCTAGGTAGAGGTTTCTCTCAAACTGTCAACTGTCAACTGTCAACTGTCAACTGTTGGACGAAGCAAACCATTCGGTAATGCCTTGGGCAATGGCAGAAGCTAACTTCTTCTGTTCTGTCGGATTCACAATCCATTCAAACTCTTCGGGATTGATCATAAATCCCAATTCCATTAAAACAGATGGAGCAACGGCAGGACGAGTCATCGCTAGATTGTTCCAGAATACACCATAGCTCGGACGGTTCAGTTTTGCAACTAAATAATTGTGCAAAAACATTCCCAAACTGTGCGATTGCGGGTGAAACCAGAAAGCGCCGACACCTTTAGTATTAATCGCATCCCCGTTATCCGGCAAAGCATTGTAGTGAATTGAAATTGCGATCGCAGGTTCTTCTTTTTGAATCATTTCCACCCTCGGCGGCAAATCCAAATCGACATCTTCCACCCGCGTCATTACCACATTTGCGCCCCGATTTACCAATTCCTCCCGCACTAATTTCGACACAATTAAAGCCACTGTTTTCTCGCGGTAGCCGGTGGGGCCGACACCCCCTGAATCCTGGGGGCCGCCGTGTCCCGGATCGATCAGAATCTTAATTCCTGACAGCGGTTTTTCTGAAGAAATTGGCACCGCACTTGTATTCGCTGGCGGGTGTTTTAAAGACAGCACTAAAGTTGTGCCTTCGTATCTCAATTTATATCCCCACTGCTGAGCAGATTTGAGATTGAAAGTGTATTGTACTTGCAGCGGCGAGATTTGTTGCCATGCCAAACGCGAAATTACTGGGTCATCGTCGAGGCGAATGATATCAGTTTGAGCGGTGGTATTGTACAGGGTTAAAGTGAAAGTGCGTTCACCTTCTTGTACGGTGACTGGGACTGGTGTTTCTAAAGGGAATAAAACCTCTGTCCAGCCGGAAATTTGACGGGCTCTAGCGCTGCGAATAATCGATCGCGCAGGCACTGCATCCTTGACAATTCGCACCTCGGATGCTTTTATCCAAGCGCCGTAATCCAGCCGAATCCATTCTCCCTCGCGCCCGATAACTGTGGCGCGCGTTCCCTTGGGTAGCGGTGTCATCCGAGAAAAATCGGTACTCGCCCCGGTTCTGGCAACACCCGGATCTGCTGTGACTTCTGCTACTTCTAAATCGGCTGGAGAGAGGATAGAAATCTTGCCAGTACCTGCTTGAGTGATGATTTTATCATTCATTGTTAGATAAAATATTGGTACTCCTAAATCTATTTTTTCTACCTTAGATTCGCCGGAGTTTTCCGGGGTAATAGCGCAGCCTTGATACTGTTCGCTACTGCCTTTTTTGATGGGGGAGTTTTCGCCTAACAAGACAGATTTGTTATCGGGGAGTTGGACTTGCGATCGCGCTTTGAGAGGAATATCAACGCCAGCCAATTTTACCGCAACTCGCGCATTCGCCGGAGCGATCGCGCCAAAGCAGATATATTCCCCCGGTAAACTGGCTGCATCGACTTTCGGCGTCAGGGAATCTTTGGCAAAAGCCAAGCCTGCGGGGATTTGTGGCTGATTCGACTGGCGCGTCACCTTAATTTGAACTTGCTGATTTTGGTAACGCAAACTAAAGACATTTTCGCCGATTTGCAGGGGAAAAGTCGGGGCGAAATGGCCTGCTGCACTGCGCGCAATTTGCTGGCCATTTACCAATACTTGTCCGGTGGGTGGGGCTGTACCGATCAGAAAAATGCGATCGGCGATCGTTTTGTGGTTAGCTGGAGGATAAGCGACGGACAAAGGTTGAGCGGCCACAGCTACAGAAGAGAGGGCAAGTATCATCCCAAACACAACTAACGCTAAAAATTTTCTCATTCTAAATCGCAACTAATTGAGAGTCTGTGGGTTATTTATACTCGAACTTAGGCTGAGAAACCCGGTTGATGAGGGTTAAGTATAATATCATGTCTAGTCGATGACGATCGCAAAAAAGGTTCGTAGTGCGGACTTTAGTCCGCAGCCAGAAAGCGGACTAAAGTCCGCACTACGAACCGAACTTTACTTATTTTGGTTAATTGAGCGGACATGATATAAGTCTTATTTAGTATGCAGGCCCCAGTTTATCAGATTTGTAGTGCCAATTGGGCGATCGCACGGGATATCAAAGGCAAAGTTGCTAAAATCAACTAATCTCAGAAATGCACAGGCAAGATGCCTGTGCCACTGACAGACAAGAAAAAGGATAAACTTCTTCTATATCTTCCTTCTTTTCTTAATCTTCCTTCGTGTCCTAGCGCTTGCGCGCGGCTTCGCCTAACGTGACGAAAGCGGTTCATCAAATATGTTTAGGATCGCAAATTAAATAATTTACAGATATTTGTGGGATGGGCGTCCCGCCCGTCCTTTATTTATGGACAGGCGGGACGCCTATCCTACAAGAACCATTAAAGTGTAAGTTATTTAATTTTAATTACTTAATTGAAGTAACAACAGATTAAAATAATCAAACGAATCCAAACACAGCCATATATAAAACAGTGAATCGACTTCCGCCCGCAATAATTATCTTAGGTCAAAACAGTCTAGCGATCGCCAAAACAATCTCCGCAGTCTTTCCAGGTTCCAAGATTTACGGTTTAGTCGATCGCACATCCGACACAGACATCAACTTTAGCAACTTCGGCGAAACCTTGCGAGAACTATTCGCCACAGAAACCCCAATCGTCGCCATCTGCGCCGCCGGAATCATTATCCGCACCCTCGCCCCGCTGCTATCAGACAAACGCGCCGAGCCCCCAGTCTTAGCAGTCGCCGAAGACGGAAGCGCCGTAGTACCGCTGCTAGGAGGTTTGCACGGAGTCAACGACTTAGCCAGAGAAATTGCAGCAGCCCTCGGCGTACAACCCGCCATCACCACCACCGGAGATATCCGCTTTCGCACCGCGCTGCTGAGTCCTCCCCAAGGCTATTATTTGGCGAATCCAGAGGACGCGAAGACTTTTATTTCAAATTTGCTCGCCGGAGCAAAAGTACAGCTAGAAGGGTCTGCAAACTGGCTTACCGAGAGCAATTTGCCCATCGCCCCCGCAGCCCAATTAACCATCCGCGTCACCGAAACAGCGATTGTACCGAAACCCGACTGTTTAGTTTATCACCCGCAAATTGCAGCATTTGCACTCACAAACCTATCCGATGTTGAACCGGAAATAGCAATTTCCTACGTGCAGCAAATCTTAGAAAATGCAGATTTAGCAGCAGCCTCAGTTGCCGGATTTTTTGCCTTAAAACATGAGATGGGAAATCCGACTTTAGCAGCGATCGGTCAATTTTTTAAAGTGCCAGTTCGTTTGTTGAATCTTCCCGAACTTGTGGAATTCGACACAGTTAAATTAATACAATATAATTCCAGTTTTGATGTCACCGCCGCCCAAATTAGCCTGACAGCAGCAGGTGAAAACAGTCAATTAATCGCATACGATCGCACAAACGCCTTCAGTTGCGCGATCGCACTTGCTACCCAACCGATCGATCCAAGTGCGATCGGCATTGGGCGCGGCAAACTGGCGATCGTCGGTACGGGGCCCGGAGGCGCAGCTTGGATGTCCCCAGAAGTCAAGGAAATTCTGCGGGAAGCCACCGATTGGGTGGGTTACAAGTTCTATCTCGACTTAGCCGGAACTCTGCGGGAAGGACAAAACAGACACGATTCCGACAACCGCGAAGAGATCGATCGCGCCCGTTTTGCCTTAGATTTAGCAGCATCCGGCAAATCCGTCGCCGTAGTTTCGTCAGGAGATCCGGGGATTTTTGCAATGGCTGCGGCAGTGTTTGAGGCGATCGACACAGACGCTAAACCCGAATGGGAAGGCATCGACATTCAGGTAGCACCGGGGATTTCTGCCATGCAGGCGGCCGCCGCTGCGATCGGAGCCCCCCTCGGCCACGATTTTTGTGCGATTTCGCTTTCCGACATTCTCAAGCCCTGGGAAGTCATAGAACAGCGGATTTCGGCGGCTGCAAAAGCCGATTTAGTTATGGCATTCTACAATCCAATCTCCAAACAGCGGATTTGGCAATTGGGAAGGGCGATCGAGCTTTTGTTAGAAACTCGCGATGCAAAAACCCCAGTTGTATTGGGGCGAAACCTAGGGCGATCGGGCCAATCCGTGCGCGTTTGTACCTTGGGCGAATTCCAACCAGAAGATGCGGATATGAGAACCTTAGTAATTATCGGTTCCAGCCAAACTCGGATTATTCCTCGGAAGTTTGGAGATATTTGGGTTTACACACCGCGCAGATACAAAAATTGAGTTTAAATGATTTCTCTCTCTTCTCCTTCTCTGCGCCCTCTGCGCCCTCTGCGGTAAAAAAATCTTCTACACAAAACCCGTCACCAATGAAAGCCAAATTACCAGAAACAATAGAAACAGCCACCTTTGGACTTGAATGATTTCTCTCTCTTCTCTTTCTCTGCGCCCTCTGCGCCCTCTGCGGTAAAAAAATCTTCTCCATAAAACCCGCCACCAATGAACCCCAAATTACCAGAAACAATAGAAACAGCCACCTTTGGACTTGGCTGTTTTTGGTCTCCAGACGCACAGTTTGGAGTGATATCAAATCCGGCTGTACCGGAATTATTAAACCGCAGAGGGCGCAGAGGACACAGAGGGAGAGAATAGAGAGATAAATCTTTTGGATGAAGAGCGGAGCGGATTTGATTATGTAATTGTCAACTGTCAACTGTCAACTGCTATAGATGCCATCCTCACCTTAATCAATAGTTCATTAAGAGCAACCTTTGCATCAGAATTTGATGGCAAATGACTTGTACTGCTTGCATCTTCCAATAGCTTAACCAGGCGATCGCACTCTTGGCGGTAAAACTCAATATCCGCATCTTCCAGCACCGATTTTTCCGCCCCGCCCAACTTTCTCGCAATCAAATCAGGAATGTAGGACAACTGAAATTTATCATTAAGCTTCACCAAATTCGCCTCTACCTCCCCCGTTTGCATCAAATGAATCCCTGTCAGCAACACCCGAAAAACATACAGCAGCGGTTTCACTCGGCGCGGCCGTTCTTTCTCGAACAATTTCCATTGATTTTGAGCAAAACCGAGATAGTGGTGGCTGTGATGCTTCGTGATGCACTTAGAAGCAATGGCTTTTAATTCCTCATGTTCGGGAGTTGTGTAAACGATTAGCGGCGAAAAAAGTTGTTCCAGTACATAGCCGTTGCGCCGCAACAGCAAATCAAAAAACTTCTTGATATCGTGAGTGACTAAATCCAGTTCCAAATTTTCCCGCACCTCAGAAACTTCGATGGTTTCTTGTGCTGCAATCAATCCGACTACTTCGGGTAACGGCAAAATATGAACTCCCCGCAAATCGAAGTCAGAATCTGCGGAAGGAAAGCCGTATAAATGCGAACCGCTGACAGTCGCAAACAGCAGCGGATAAGGTCGATCGGAGATAATCTTAACTAATTCGGAAATATATTCCATAAATTTTATCTTCCCTAAAAATGGTTCGTAGTGCGGACTTCAGTCCGCTCAATTGTTGCGGACTGAAGTCCGCACTACGAACCGATCGCACTTCGGCGTGCTACAATTAAAAATTGATTGGCTTTCTCGTAATTAGGGCGTTCTGGTAAGGAAGTTGATCCAAAAGCGCGATCGAACTCTGCGTGCAAGCTCAACCGCCAGCGATTCACCTCATCCCAGGGGATTTCTCGATCGCGAATAGATAGCAATTGCGATCGAAAATCCTGCACCCGCACCGGCACAAAACCTTCCTTCAAAATCGTAATTCCCGACAGCAACAACCGAATCAAGTGCATCGCGTGCTTCGATCGCACTTCCCCAGTATTCCGCAAGTCTTGCTCCATTTTTTTAAATTGAGACAAAACATAGCTATTGTAAGTTTGATAAATTAATTGAGACAGAAAGATTTCCCGAATTTCTAGCAATTCTTGTGCTACCGGAGAAAGCGTTTCTACCAAAGGCGTGTACAAACATTCTAGCACATTTGGATTAGCTTTTAGTGCCAAAATTAGAAACTTTTGCAGTTCCCAATAGCATTCCTGATTTTCCTTATTTTCCAACTGTTCTGGAATCCCGTAAAGCGACCAATGAAGCACAGCCGGCGGCTGGTAAATTCCGCGCCTGTCTGTATCAGATTGCTCGTTATCCAAACCGTAAGCTCTCGAACCAACAATGCAGCGGTAAATTACAGAATCATAGAGGTTGTATTCTGCCAGAAAATCTCCTCCAGAATCCAATCCTTCGCTTTGAAACTGCTTGCGAATGCTGAATTCGTGCCGCCGCAGACTGATTCTTGTTCCGTCTGGGAGTTTGACAAAATATGCGTGAGAATTGTCCGTAGGCGATTCAACAATGACGCCTACTAATCCCTGTTTCCAAGATTCGTTAGTTGCAGGATTTTTGACCTCAATTTTGGTGACAATTTGGGTTCCGGCGGGCACGATCAAGTTGAAATTTTGGGGAATATTGGCATTGGCCATCAGGGAACCTCCGGCGGGGGCACGAGTTACAATCTTATTGTAGCATATGTGTAGTATAAAAAAGGGGAGGTTTCTTTATTTACAGCCAATTCAGCGGTCTGGGGTGACTCCAGGGGCCTGTATGTAATTTTTCACAGCTTGGATGGTCTGGGGTGGGCTAGGCGGTTAGATGCGATCAAGAGAGGTCTAATCCGGTTTCGCCACTTAGAGGGGGTTGTGAGCGGCGGTGAGTGATTATTACTTTTTACTACAATTCATTAACTTAAACAAGTTTTTTCAGGAATTTTGGTGATTGCAGTGAATTTAACTACATCCAAAGAGGAGCTGTAACATTGCGTTTGAATAAATAGGAATATTTTTATGAGCTTAAGATGTTCAATGGGAATGCACGATTGGTACGCAGAAGGCAATTATTTTGGAGATCCTTGTCGAAAGCAGCTTAGGTGTAAACGTTGTAATCAACAAACAGTAGTTGAAGATCATGTATGGGGTAAATTACAATACGAACTTGATACCCGATGTGTGCTAATACAATTCTGTCAACGATGTCAACAGAAAAATTATCCTCCTATTCCACCACAACACGATTTTTATCAAATGGACTATGAAAACGGGTTTCGAGAAAACATTTGTCGCCGTTGTGGTTTTCGACAAATGTTACCTCCTTCTAATTCTTCTTACCCTCCTTTTTAAACTGGACTAATCCATGTTCTAATTCTCTTACCGTGCGGGGTCGCTCTGGAATTTTACTCAAAAAGCCAAAAATTAAATATCCCTGAATAGAAGTTGCGACCGCGCTAGTTGACCGCTGTTGATTTCTCTTACCAATTTGAATAGTTCAGAACTTACGCACAGCCTCAATATAGGGTGTGAAAGTAGGGGCAATCCCCCGTGGTTGCCCTATCCATAGGATGATTGGCCTTAGTCCTATAGTTGATACTTAGGTATGGACTACAAAAGGAACCGAACAAGCTCGCACCAAAAATCCGATCTGTGAAAAATGTTGGTTAGTTTGGCTGAAAAATATGGGCGATGCAGGATTTGAACCTGCGACATCTACCGTGTGAAGGTAGCGCGCTACCACTGTGCCAATCGCCCGCAGATAACTATCATAACATACTGACTCCCGATTAGCAACTAAAATTTCCCAAAAAATTTAGCCGCTAGTTTCCGAGTGAAAACTCGACACAATGTGCGATCGCCCAATTGTCGATCGCACTTCACCATCAATCAACCACCCACCAACCTGCCGCAGGGCCAACAAACCGCACCACAATCCACCAAACCACCAACAGACTAATCCCGATCCAGCTTCCGCGAGATGTCCACTTCAAAAAATCGTCGCTTTGGGTTTTTGTGATCGGCAGCCAGGGATAGATACGCTCTTCTTTGCCGTAGTTATCCCCGATCGCGTCTTTGCGTCGTTTAGATTCACCCATAATTTTTGTCTGCTAAATTAGATTTCAATGCGATAACAACCAAATTATAGGCCAACACGTCATCTCAAGCCTGCGTCAACCAAGTCGTATCCAAATAATCAATCCTCGCAAACGGACTCAACGCCGCTAAAATTTGCTGCCCGTAACTGCGGTGAATCACCCTGCTGTCAAAAATCGCCACCACCCCCTGACGCTCGCGCACAGGTGCGATCGCCCGCTGCAACTCATTCAACGCCGCCGGCAACAAATACAACCGAAACCAATCCCTCCGCTGCTCCTTATAAAAAGCCACACGCGCCGTCACCAAAGGATTTTCCAAAGAAGGCAATGGCAAAGTTGCGATCGCCAGCAAGTGAGGTGCACTCAACTCTCCCTGATGTTGCCGCCAAAACTCCCACCCAGTCACCAAAATTGCATTCTCGCCCACCTCGGTTTTTTCCACCTGCACCCGAGAACCGAACTCAGAAGCCAAAATCGCCGCCATCCGAGCCTTTAGCGGTACATCGCCCACAATCAGCACCGTTAAACCCGCCACCGACGCACTCATCAACAGCAAAGTCCGAATTTCTTCCATTAAAACACCCTGAAATTCCGGCGTATTCGGCAGCGGCAGCCAGTTCGGAATGTACAGTTGAATTAACTCATTTTGTCGATCGGGCGAAAACTTCACGCTCGTCAACTCAGGCAATCCCATCATTTGCCGGAAGATCGGAGCCTTCGCTTCCACATCCACCGCCCCACCAATCAACACCACAGGCACGGCAGACCAAATTTTGCTCAAAACATCCGCCACCTGCACCGGCGCGCAGAAGAGCGAAAATGACCCAGCAGAGCGATGAATTTGCGCCCACCGCAGTTTCCCGTTTGTGTTCCACCGCTGCCAAAAATTGCTCCAAGCAGGCGGAATTCCAGGGTTTTGCTCGATCGTTTCCAACAGCCCTTGCAAAATCTTTTGCTCAGCGGTTTCTAACAAATAGCACTCATCAGGTTTAGCTGGATGCTGAAACACAGCCCGCGTTAGCAACACTCGCACTTGTCGGATCTCATCCGCCAGCATTGACCCAGATTCCATTAAATCATTCCAATGAGCCGGTTCCAAACCCACCGTCAACTGCTGTCGCGTCCAAACTTCCAAATCATCCACACCGTCGATAATTGTCGGAATATTGCTGTGAAGTTCCGAATTTCCCGTCAAGCGCGCCGCCAGCCAAGACTGCGGATCTGCTAGCATCAACCCCCGTCCAGCGGCATTATGGGAATAAATCTCGATCCTCTTCGACGGCTTCGCTAACGGCCTTTCAGTTTGCAGCCACTCTTGCAATCGCGGAATTTCCACCTCCTGCAAATGTTCCAGCAGCGGTGTCGGCGCCACTAAAATCACCGGATCCGGCCACATCAAAATCGGCATCAAATAACTGACTCGATACCGCTGTCGGTAAGCCGACGCCGGCAGCCCAGTTTGAATTAGAGCGCTGCGCCCCAAACGCAAAGCCCGCGCCACCAGTCGCGCCATCGTTAAATGGTGGGGCCAGTGCGGCTCGGAGTGCGATCGCAAAAAGCGGAGCAGCGAATTATGGACTTCTACCTCAATCAATCGATTTCACTGTTGATATTTATCAATCAAGATAATCAAAACTTGCCAGAAAATCAACTACTTTTTGACCCACAGCCAAACTAAATTTACTCTCCTGATTATTTCCACTTCGCCGACCAAAATCCTGATGAGACTGCACTGTAAAACTCTCCTGCCCCGAACTAATTAAAATAGTTTGGGTAGGTGACTGAAAAAACTTTGTTTCCTGAGAGACATTTATTGTTGTTTCCAGCATTTTTTTCACATCAGTTAAATTAGCCATTGCTGCATTCAATGCTTTAGATAACTGTATTATCCGTTTTTTTTCTAAATCTTGATTGGCGAGAGTTTTGCCCACCGCCACCACATTTTTCTGAGTTTCCAAGGCATCCTTAAAAGGAACAATCGCTAAAAAAGCTGCTGGCAATAAATGCTCGTCGCTATCAAATCTAAAAGTCAGAGTTGTCCGGCGATAGCCCACTTCTATATTTGGAGGACGGCTCATGGCTCCGTAATGCTTAGCTATTTCGCTATAGGTTGTTGCTAAAGTTCTGTTGGCTGAGTGGTCTAAAAGTGCGTCAACCACAATTCGCACCAACCCCGGCGTATGATTTAAAAACTTTCTCGCTTCAGACGACGAATTAAATTGTTGCACCAAACTGCGATCGCCTGCGGGGCTGATGTCAACCCACTGGCAATTAATATCATCTGCAACGATACCAAATCTCGGTACCAAATACATTTTTGCCCCAGTTAAAGTTGCCCCGGTCAAATCTGCGCCCACCCAATCTGCATTAATCAAATTGGTTTCTGTCAAATCGGCGTGAACCAAACTCGCATTGGCTAAATTAGCATTTCTTAAATCTGCTCCGCTGAGGTTAGCTCCACTCAATTTAGTATCGCTCAGATCGGCACCAGTGAGGTTAGCTCCGCTTAAATCCGCCCATTTGAGATTAGCTCCGCTCAAATCAGCACCGCTGAGATTCACCTCCTGCAAAGAAGCTTGTCTCAGATCGGCATTGCTCAAATTGACGCCGTTAAGTTCTGCCTTCATCAAATCGGCGCCGTGCAAATTAGCGTCTTTAAAGCTAGCTTCTTTTGCTGAAGAACCTCTAAGATTTGCACCGGAAAGATTCGCACCAGACAGATTCGCTTGTGTCAGTTTTACCTCTCTTAAGTCTGCTTCAGTCATGTTAGCGTTACTGAAGTTAGTCTTGCTAAGTTCGCAGCGGACTAATTCTCCTCTAATCAGAGATGCTCCAATTAATTGAGCTCCCGTTAAATCCGCTCTGACTAAGTTTGCTACGTTGAGACTAGCTCCGTTTAAGATTGCCCGCGAGAGATTGGTGCTGCTGAGTCTAGCCACATTCAGGTTAGCTTCGCTCAAGTCAGCTTCGCTCAAGTTAGCGCCGCTGATGTTGGTGACAAATAAGCTAGCCTGCCTTAAAATTGATTGGCTGAGGTTGATGCGGCTGAGATTAGCTTCATTCAGGTTGATTCCTGTGAAATCTCTGTCACCTTCTGTGTATCTTTTGACGAGTTCAAATCGTTTGAGAAGTTCTTCTGCTTCCATTGTTTTTACCTAGCTGAAAGGGCGATGGACTAACTTTTATGTGGCATTAATATAAAAAATATAAATAAATTTATATTATTTACTCACCAAGCTGATAAAAGCTTTTGACAAATTCAATTACCGTATTTAGGGGCGGGGTTGTAAATCTTTGGGCTTTAATTGCCGGCCCGATCGAGGTTTTGTTAACTCCCGGCAAATTGGTCAAGTTTCTGCCAAAGTCTGGGTGATAGTGAACCATCAAAGTTTCGGCGCTGGAGTTTGCCAGTATGGTTTGGGTAGGCGATTGAAAAAAACTCGACATCGGTTCGCGATCGAGGCGAATCGGCTGCATTTTCATTTCCCCTATTTTTCTAATTGTTTTGGTCATGGCGACGTTCAATTGCACTACCAAATTTGAGACTCTGACGCCTAGATTATTGCCGTTTTGGGGTTGAATCATCTTGATCAGAGTAATGAGATTTTTTTGAGTAAATGCCGCGTCGCTAAAGGGAATAATGGCAACGAAAGCTGTGGGAAAGAGTTGCTCGTCCTGCTCTATTCTAAATGATATGATTGTGCGCCGCGAATTAACTTCTATGCTGGGAGGATTGCTCAAACCCGAGTATTGACTGGCAATTTGGCGGTAGGTAGCGGCGAGGACAAAGTTAGCGTCGGGGTCGAGGGGTCGATCGACAATAATTTGTACTGTCGGCGGTGTAGCATTAAAAAACCGTTGAGATTCTTCTGGGGTAAAGCGCTGAATGTGACTGCGATCGCCGTTAGGGCTCATATCCACCCAATCGCAGGTTATATCATCGGCTTTGAGATTAAATCTCGACACCGCGTAAATTTTTGCCCCAGTCAGGGCCGCCCCCGTCAAATCTGCGCCCACCCAATCAGCGTGAGTCAAATTGGCTTGAGTCAAATCCGCGTGTACCAAAGTAGCGTTCAACAGGTTGACGTTGCTCAAATTTGCCCCGTACAAGTTAGCCCCGCTCAATCTCGCTTCATCGAGGTCAGCACCAGTCAAGTTGGCACCGCTGAGGTCGGCCCACCGGAGATTAGCGCCTCGCAAGTCAGCGCCGCTGAGGTTGGCTTGAGACAGATTAGCTTGTCTGAGTTCGGCATTGCATAGGTTCACTCCTCGCAAGTCTGCCCTGCTGAGGTCGGCTCTGTGCAAGTTAACCCGTTCCAAGTTCGCCGCTGTCAGACAAGCGCCTCTCAGGTGAGCTCCGCTGAGGTCGGCTTGCTCTAGATTGGCTTCTCTCAGGGTGGCCTCTCTCAAATCTGCTTCGCTCAAGTTGGCACCGCTCAAGTTGGCACCGCTGAGGTCAGCTCGGATCAGCTCGGCTCTGATCAATGTAGCTTCGACGAGTTGGGCTTCGCTGAGGTCGGCCCGAATCAAGTTAGCCACGTTGAGGATAGCGCCGCTGAGGTTGGTTTTGTTGAGGTTGGCAGCGCTGAGTCTGGCAACATTGAGTTTGGCTTTTCTCATGTTGGCCCCTGACAGATTGGTGCCGCTCAGGTTGGTGAGGCTCAAGATTGCCTCGCTGAAATTAGCCCCACTCAGATCGATCCTGCTGAGATTGGCTTCGCAAAGCAGGATGGCAGTAAAGTCTCTTTCTCCTGCTGCATATTTGGCGATGAGTTCTTCGGCGTCCATGCTTTTGACTTTCCCTGATGTGTTAGGTAGAACAAAGCTTTGTTATGCCAACCTTTAAAATAGAATAAGCATTTTTTGTAACTTCATGCAATATGCCTAGACATCTATATTGTGGAAGCCTTTTATAAAATCCAAAATGCTGGCGATATTAGCTTGACCCAATTTTGTGCCCTCAGCTAACTTGCCTGCGCTGGAGTTGCTGGGATCGTATTTTTTGATCAGGCGCTTGCCGAAGGCTGGGTGGTGATATACGCTGAGTCTTTGGTCGCGGGAGTTGATTAAGAGCATCTGTGTAGGAATTTGAAAAAAATTGATGCTTTCACCGATTTTGGGAAAAGAACTGGAAATTTTGATTTGGTCTACTTTGCTGATAGCTTGGTTGAGAGCTTTGCTGCATAACTGGACGTGTTTGGATTCTTTGACGCTAAGTTTGCCTGCATCGTGGGATTGAATCATTTTCATCAAAGCTATCAGGTTTTTCTGAGTTATAGCACCGTCGTTAAAAGGAATAATGGCAACGTAGGCCGTGGCAAATAATTTATCATCGCTGTCCATTTTAAAGGCGAGTACGGTGCGCCTGGAGCTGACTTCTATCGTGGGTGGCTGACTTAAACTCGGGTATTGTTGGGCAATTTGGTAATAAGTTGCAGCTAGGGCAAAATGAGCGCCTTGGTCTAAGGGCGAGTCAATTACAATCCTAACTGTGGGTAAGGTTTCGTGAAAAAATTCGTGGGTTCCTCCAGAGTTCAACCAGTAAATTTGACTGTGGTCGCCGTTGGGGCTCAGGTCAACCCACTTGCAGGTCATGCCTTCGGTTTTGATGCCGAGCCGCGAAACTGCGTGGAGTTTGGCTCCGGTTAGGGTGGCTCCGGTTAAGTCGGCTCCCACCCAGTCGGCGCGGATCAGATAGGCGTTTGACAGGTCGGCGTGAACTAAACTGGCATTGAGCAAGTTGGCGTGGCAGAGGTCGGCTCGGCTGAGGTCGGCGCCGCTCAATTTGGCTTCGCTGAGGTCGGCCCAGCGCAGGTTGCAGCCGCTGAGGATGGCCCAGCGCAAATTAACGCCGCTGAGGTCGGCTCCGCTGAGTATGGCTTGAGTGAGGTTGGCTTGTCGGAGTTCGGTACCTCGCAAGTCCGCACCGCTGAGGTCGGCTCGGCTGAGGTCGGCGCCTTGCAGGTTGGCTTGTTCGAGGTTGGCTTCTGTCAAGCACGCACCACTGAGGTGAGCGCCTCGAAGGTTGGCTTGAGTGAGGTTGGCTCCTCGGAGCGTTGCTTCGGTGAGTGTGGCGCCGCTGAGATTGGCCTCACTGAGGTTTGCTCCGCTGAGTTCGGCCCGAATTAGCTCGGCTCTGATCAGTTTAGCTCCTGTGAGTATGGCTTTTTTGAGGTCAACTCGCACTAGGTAGGCGACGTTGAGGTCGGCGTCGGTGAGGTTGGCGCCGCCGAGATGGGCGCCGCTGAGTCTGGCGATGTTGAGTTTGGCACCGGTGAGGTTGGTTTTGCTGAGGTTAGCTCCGCTTAGGTTTGCTACACTCAGATTCGCACCTGTGAGGTTGGCTCCGCTCAAGTTGACGCCGCTGAGGTTGGCCTCAGTTAGGTTGATTCCGGCAAAGTTTCTTTCTCCGGCGGCATATTTTTTCAGGAGTTCCTCGACTGTCATGGGGCGGTACCGTATCGAAATATCCCCATTTTATTGCTATTGACACTCCCCGCCGTAAAACGGATGGGGATTCTTAAGAGATTTTGACTCTTAATGGCTGGGTTCTCGCAGCCTCGCTTACAGTCCGGTAAAACCATTCTGCTTACTTTTGCGACCAATATTTACAGCCCCATTACAATCAGCGTTAACCAAATGTCCGTCCTTAGTCCGATACAAACCCCGTTTAACTAGCTTGCCAGAAAACTGGTAAGTTACGGGATTGTTAGCATTGAAAACAGGCAAATCGTCCTCATCCAATGCGCTAGCCTTACTGGTATGCGATTCTTCCTGTTCTCGACCAAACCATAGCGCTCGCACAACGCTTTCAGCTTACTTCTCAATGCGTGAAAAGGAATTGGAAAAAAGTTTAGATTGTTGGCGAAAGTTGCTCTTAATCCGAAAATTTTCTTGTCAAGCCGTCAAGCGAAGGACGGGGTTTCAAACCCATTTTTTATGATGAATATCGGTATTGTAGGACTTGGTTTAATTGGTGGCTCGATCGCTCTGGATTTACGATCGCGCGGGTTTAATATTGTTGGGGTTTCGAGTCGCCAACAGACTTGCGATCGGGCGCAAGCCAGAGGTGTTGTCTCTGAAGCCAGCATACACCTGTCTTTGATGGCAACAGCGGATTTGGTTTTTATTTGCACGCCCTTAGGAGCGATCGAGCCGATCGTCCAAAAATTAATTCCCCATCTTTCCCCTGATGCGATTGTAACTGATGTCGGTTCGGTAAAAACTCCCATTGTCGAGGCTGTGTCCGCTGTGTGGCCGAATTTTGTCGGGGGACACCCGATGGCGGGGACTGCTGAAAGCGGGATTGAGGCGGCGGTGAGGGATTTGTTTGTGGGGCGGCCCTATGTGGTGACTCCGACTGCACAGACTCCGCCGCAGTCTGTGGAGAAGGTTGAGGAAATCGCGCGGTTGTTGGGTGCTAAAGTTTATCGGTGCGATCCTCAAGAACACGATCGAGCTGTGGCTTGGATTTCTCATTTGCCGATAATGGCTAGCGCGACGCTGGTGGCTGCGTGCGATCGAGAGGGCGATCGAGATATTGTGAATTTAGCGCAAAATTTGGCGAGTTCGGGTTTTCGGGACACCAGCCGCGTAGGGGGCGGCAACCCCGAGCTAGGAGTGATGGTGGCCAAGTACAATCGAGAGCAATTACTGCGATCGCTCTCTATTTACCGCGACAGTCTCGACGAGTTCATCAGCGATATCGAAGCCGAAGATTGGGAAGCTTTAGAACAGAAGCTGAAACTGACTCAACAAGCCAGAGATAACTACAACTTGTGAGTTCAAAATAGCTGCAAACTGTTCCCGTCTCCATGATGATTTGTGGACGCCTATATATTCAGTTTCAATGTAGACTTATTCTCGGCTGAAGCGGGTTTTACTGGGTGAATCTCTCCAAAAGAAACCGGGTTTCTGACAAAAATTTTGGTGTGTTCGTAGTGCGGACTTTAGTCCGCAACATACTGCGGACTGAAGTCCGCACTACGAACCTTAGTTATTGCGGTCAATCGACCAGATACCATATGAGATGCTCCCTTTTCGTGGGTGAATCTCTCCAAAAGAAACCGGGTTTCTGACAAAAATCTTGGTGTGTTGGCGAAGTATCTATAGCCTTTCTCAAAAAGATGAGGTATAACAGATAGCTTTGTAAAACCACTAAATTCAGGAGGCTCAAGCCCAACAACGTCCGCGAATCTTTCTGATAACCGCTATCAGCAGAAACCCGGTTTCTGATACTCGCTGGGAAAAGCAACCGGGTTTCTGACAAAAAAATTTGTGTGTTTGCGAAGTATCTAAGCAGAAAACCGGTTTCCGATCCTCGCTGTAAGTTGACAGATCAAAAATAATGTGCCAGGATCGATATAAGTAGAAAAGTTGCCTTTCAACTTTATCTCCAAAAAGATTGCGGCTGCTGAACCAAAGTCTTTTACCAACTACAACATCTCTTCAATTTGTGGGGGTTGCAATGCAACCCGCAACAGACTACTTATGCAGCAGCCAAAAAACTTGAACAGGCTTTTGCGAGCTTTGTCTCGGCAAGGTCTTGATGTGAGTTACGACAATCAAGTCTACTCGATTTGTCTCAATAGTTCTCTGAAAGAAAACTGGCAAGAGGCCAGATCCACAACAGAAAACAGTGAAAATGTTAGTTTCACAAGGGAAAACTGGCAAGATACCAGTTCAATAACCGCAGAAGTTTTGCTTCCAGAAGGTTTTCCGGTGGAAGCAAAGGCGCTGAAACAGTTAGCAAATTTGGCGAATGTCCGTCACCCTCAAGGTGGTTGTGTTTGTCGTGCCTGCGCGACTCCAGACTTCCATCCGGGGGATGCGGGAGTGGCAATTGGTTCGATCGTCCAAACTGATAAAATGGTGATTCCGGCGGCTGTCGGTTCCGATATTAACTGCGGGATGCGCTTGCACGTTGCTGATTTGTCGATCGAACAATTCCTCAGCCAGCGCGATCGATTTGTAGAATTGCTCAAAGGCGATTATTTCTTCGGTACTCGCGATGTCAGCATGAGTGCAAAAACTGCCCGTGCGATGTTCCAACACGGGATACCCGGATGGCTGGATGGTATGTTGGATAAGGCAATTGGTAGCGCAGCTAATTCGGATTTCGAGCAGTTAGCGGCTGAGTGCGATTCCCTGCGGGATAGCTCCGCTTCACGCACTTTTCTCGGTGGTTCCATGAATGGCGATGTCAAATGGGCTCCCGAAGAATTAGTCCCAAACGACGGCACAGTCAGGGATGGCGGGTTAGCTACCATCGGCGGCGGCAATCATTTTGTAGAAATTCAAGTGGTTGAAGAAGTTGTCGATCGAGCTACGGCCTATACTTGGGGAGTTCGATCGGGACAAATCGCTTTTATGATTCACTCCGGTTCGCGAAATGTCGGCAAATACATCGGCGGTATGTGGCGCGATCGAGCTTGCGAAGCCTGGCCGAAAACCCTAAAATACCCTGAATCCGGGCTGTTTCCGCTGTCTGTCGAAGCCCATCCCGAACTTGTCAGCAGCTACCTACAAGCGGAAGCAACGGCCGCCAATTACGGTTTTATCAACCGCTTGCTGCTAGCAGAACTTCTGCGACTGCGTTTGCGGCAAGTTTTTGGGGATATCGAAGCTCCTTTAGTTTACGATTTGCCTCACAATATTACCTTACCTGAAGGTGACGGCTGGGTAACGCGCAAAGGCGCTTGTCCCGCAGATTCCGGCCAGCCTGTAATTGTACCGGGTTCGATGGGTGCGCCGTCTTATTTGCTAATTGGTTTGGGAAACGATCGATTTTTGCGATCGGCTTCTCACGGTGCGGGTAGGGCGCGATCGCGCTTCGATTTGAGTCGCCAAGGTGCTGACAAAACAGACGGCGCTTTGGGATTAACCGGCATAGATTGCATTACCTTGCGGGAAGAACGTAGAATCGAAGAAGCCCCGGCAGCTTACAAACCAATTCAACCAGTAATTGACGTTCAGGTGGAGGCACAAATGGTGCGGATAGTCGCTAAAATGAAGCCTGTGTTAACGTTTAAAGCCTAGGCTGATTTGTCGGTTATCAAAAACTGTTTTCACGAACAGCGTCGAAGCCCGTTTCACAAAACAATTTCCAGGTTGTGGAATGGGCTTCTAGCCTGTTCCCAAAGACAATTTCCAGGTTGTAGAAAGGGCTTCTAGCCCGTTCCCAAAGACAATTTCACAGGTGTGGAACGGGCTAGAAGCCCTTTCCCAAAAACAATTTTACAGCTTGTGGAATGGGCTTCTAGCCCGTTCCCAAAAACAATTTCATAGGTGTGGAATGGGCTTCTAGCCCGTTCCCAAAGCCGTGAAAGTAAGTGTAAAATCTAAAACTTGTCCAATTATCCCCATCCTCAATTGTCACCAAATCCCTCTAAACCTGTCCATCCCCTCAAGCGGCTGCTGAAGTACGGGCGCCGCTACCGCCTGAAAACTTGGCTGGCAAGTATTTGTTCGCTGCTGAATAAATTCTTCGATTTAGCGCCACCAGCATTAATTGGTATTGCCGTTGATGTCGTGGTGAAACAACAAGATTCTATCCTTGCTAAGTGGGGAATAAAAGATGTTGTTTGGCAACTGGCAATCATTACCTTTTTGAGTTTGATTGTTTGGAGTTTGGAATCTATTTTTGAATATGCCTATGATTATTTGTGGCGCAATTTGGCTCAGGATATCGAACACGATTTGCGTCTGGAAGCTTACAGCCATTTACAAGAATTAGAATTAGCTTATTTTGAAGAACGCAGCACCGGCGGTTTGATTTCAATTCTCAATGATGACATCAATCAACTTGAGAGGTTTTTGGATGGTGGTGCCAATGAAGTGATTCAGGTAAGTACGACGGTAATTGTGATTAGCGCTGCTTTTTTTGCAGCATCTCCTGCTGTTGCTATCCTGTCAATGCTGCCGATTCCTTTTATTATTTGGGGCTCGTTTGCATTTCAAAATCGCCTTGCTCCACTGTATGCTGATGTGCGGGAAAAGGTAAGTTTTTTGAACGGGCAATTGTCGAATAATTTGACTGGAATTACTACTATTAAAAGTTTTACTTCCGAAGATTATGAAACTGAGCGCATCGAAACCCAAAGCCAAGCTTACCGCCAAAGTAACCGACGGGCGATCGCAATTTCGGCAGCTTTTATTCCGCTAATTCGCGTGGTGATTTTCCTGGGCTTTATTGCAACGCTATTTCTGGGCGGTTTGGAAGTAGTAGCGGGCAGGTTGTCGGTGGGAACTTACAGCGTTTTGGTGTTTTTGACCCAGCGGTTGCTGTGGCCGCTGACTCGGCTGGGTGATACTATGGATCGATACCAGCGCGCCATGGCTTCTACTAATCGGGTGATGAATTTGTTGGATACGCCGATCGCAATTCGCACGGGTGATATTCGGCTGCCGGTTAGTTCGATTAAAGGCACGCTGGAATTTAAAAATGTTACCTTTTATTACAATCAAAGAAAACCGATTTTGCAGTATTTTTCGCTGACTCTGCCGGCGGGGAAGACTACAGCAATTGTGGGCGCGACTGGTTCGGGAAAAAGTACGCTGGTAAAATTAATTATGAGGCTGTACGAGGTACAATACGGTCAGATTTATCTCGATGGCATAGAATTAACTACCCTGAATTTAAAAGATTTGCGGAGAGCGATCGGATTGGTGAGTCAAGATGTATTCTTGTTTCACGGTACGGTGGCTGAAAATATTGCTTACGGCACTTTTGATGCCACCGATCGAGAGATAGTAAATGCTGCTCAAATTGCGGAAGCTGACGAGTTTATCGCGCAATTGCCGGATGGTTACAACACTATTGTAGGGGAACGCGGTCAAAAATTGTCGGGGGGACAGCGGCAGCGGATTGCGATCGCGAGGGCTGTGTTGAAGAATCCACCGATTTTGATTCTCGATGAAGCTACTTCAGCGGTGGATAACGAGACGGAGGCCGCAATTCAGCGATCGCTCGAACGAATTACCAAAAATCGGACTACAATTGCGATCGCCCACCGTCTTTCTACAGTCCGTAATGCCGACTGCATTTTTGTCATGGAGCAAGGGCGAGTGGTAGAATCAGGTCATCACGAACAACTTATCGAACATAATGGAGTTTATGCGTCGCTCTGGCGCGTGCAATCTGGTATAAAATAAGTATGGTTTGTAGTAAGGACTTTAGTCCTTAAAGCATGGTTTGTAGTAAGGACTTTAGTCCTTAAATCCCGCAGGAGAGGACTAAAGTCCTCACTACGAACTCCAAAATATTAGTTTCTACAAGCAAAGAGAGAAAATGTTTTTATTTGGTAGCCCTGATTCAGAAGAAAAAAAACAAAATAACTGGCGGCGCAAATTAGATAAATTTGTAGCAGCCAACAAACAAGAATTGGCGGCTTTAGCTTGGGGGCTGTTTCAGGAAAGAGGAGAAGAAAGCGACGATATTTTGGGCATTGATATTGCCGGAACGCCACGCTTCGTGTACTGTAAGAAAGAAGCAGTAGAAGAGTTAAACCGTCAAGTCAAAAGTCATATTCAAGAAATTTTAGGAGTGCTAAACGCTCACAAACCCGAGAAAGAGGTGGCGATTTTGGCGATCGGCGAAGGTGAAATCAAGCTAATTTTGTTTGAAATTGACCCCGCCCCCCCTGATTGTTTTGAACTCGCAGCAGCGGATGTCGATACATTGATCGATCGCCTAGAAAAGCAAATGGCTGAATATATTAAAGGATAAATTATATCCAATCCGGTAAAAAATGCTAATTAGGTTCGTAGTGAGGACTTTAGTCCGCAGCATTTTGAGAGGACTGAAGTCCTGACTACGAACCAGTTTTGTGGTGTTTGATATCAATCAAAATAACCAGCAATCAAAATAACAAAGGATAAATTATATCTAATCCGGTAAAAAATGTTAATTAGGTTCGTAGTGAGGACTTTAGTCCGCAGCATTTTGAGAGGACTAAAGTCCTGACTACGAACCAGTTTTGTGGTGTTTGATATCAATCAAAATAACCAGCAATCAAAATAACAAAGGATAAATTATATCTAATCCGGTAAAAAATGTTAATTAGGTTCGTAGTGAGGACTTT
>NZ_JAHRFA010000079.1:23304-30308 GCF_020883045.1 Microcoleus sp. CAWBG58
AGTCCGCAGCATTACTACGAACCAGTTTTGTGGTGTTTGATATCAATCAAAATAACCAGCAATCAAAATAACCCGCAGGTGGCAAATCGTCGGTCAAAATTTGAGCTTTGTCTAGATCGGGTATAATTTTACCCAATTCTGAACCTATTTTCACATCAAGAGCTCTGTCTGTCAAGGAAAAGGAAAATTCATGTCCATCTTGCACGTATTTTGCCCTGGAAACAATCTCGTCTTTCTCTAAAATAGGGCCGTTAGTCCCAATTAAAACACTATTAATATCCTTCCAAGGGCAGACGTATACCTGGGAAAACACACTTTGAAAAGTCTTCACCTTTTGGGCATAAAACTCATCTCTTTGCAGCAGATTTACTAAAACAACTCCGGCGGTTGACAAATGTTTTTGGCAAAGTTCATAAAATTCTTTAGTTGCTAACCGGTGCGGAAAGTAGCCGTTGCCAAAAAACACGTCAGTCATGATGACATCATACTGTATATCTGGGCTTTGCTGTTCTAGGTACTCTCTCCCATCTTGGATTGCGACGCTGAGTCTGCTGTCGAAGTGCACTCCAAAACACTTGATGGCTGCTTCCAGGGCGATCGCATCTACATCAGCACATTCTACAACAGTTTCCGGCAAATAATGGTGCATAACTAACGGAATTCTGCCGCCGCCAAACCCAGCTATATAAACTTTTTTAGGTTGATTTTGCCACAATAAACCCAACATCATCGCTTGGGTATATTCTGAAACTAAATGCAGAGGATTGTTGAGGTTGAACACAGATTGCAATAAATCTGTATACAAATTCACTTTTTCTACTAAACATAGCTTAATTTGACCTTTATCTTTTCTAACTGCAACATAATGAACTCCCGACTCTTTGCAAAATACAACTCCATCCGGCTGTTGTTGTACCCAAGCCAGCCGCTGCTTAATCGCAGATAAATTAATAGTTTTCCAATTTTTGGGTTCGTTAATCATTAATTTTAAATTTAATATTCCTGGACGCGTAGTGAGAAACCGGGTTTTTACTAAAATGCTATGTCGTAGTCGAGAGATTCAGAAAAAACCCGGTTTCTTTGATTTAACACGGGAGATTATTAATTTTATTTTCGGGTATTGTGAAAAAAACCTGAGATAAATTAAGTAGATGATACCTGCTTGTACGCCACCAAATCTAAACCCGAAATCGAAAAATCTATTCTTTCCCAATCTTGCTTATCACCTTCAAACTTTTCAAACGCTGCTGAGGTAAGCAAAATCTCTCCCCGTTCCGCCAAATCCTCTCCCAGCTTGGCTGCTAGATTAAATTCCGAACCGTACATATCCTCTCCTTCCAGCATCAAAACATCGCCGCAGCCAATACCAATGCAGAGGTAAATATCCATATCCGGCGGCAGAGTCGTGTTGACAGCTACCGTTTGTTTCAGAGATTCAATTGCAGATTCCACAGCAGATTTTACATCGGGAAATACTGCAAAAATATTGTCTGCTTCCTCCTTGACAACAGTACCGTCATATTCTGCAATTATCGGTTTGACAATTCCGTGCATCCGGTGAATCATTGCCAGAAAATGAATGATTCCGTAGCGAACAGTCGTTCGCGAAAATCCCGACATATCCATTACCAATATCGTGTGTTCTTGGCGGAAAGTCGCATTAATTTTGGCATCAATTTCTGCCGTTCTTTGGGGATTTTCGTTTCTTTCTTGCAGCAGTTGTTCCAAGTTAGTGCGGTTATTTGTTTTCATTGTATTTTAATTAATTAAACTCCCAATCGCGACAAAAAGGCTGAGGGCGACCAGCGGGATGTACTGCACAATTTATACCATCTTTGCCGTAATAATAATCGCAAACTTTGCAAGGTTGATTTTGCTCAATTTTTTTCATCAAAATTGCCCGGATAGCCTGAACTCGGTTGCGATATTTGTTGGCCGTCGAGTGAGTCGGTTCAATTGCCAAAGCTTGCTGGAAAGCTGCTATGCTGGTATCGTACAATTTAATAATTTGGGCGCTGTATTTTGTCCAAGCATCGGCGCGACTTTGGTACAATTCGATCGTACTTAAGTTTAAAATGCCGTATTCCGTCCAAGCGTCAGCCGAAGCCCGATCGAACTTAATATTGGCATTAATCAATACTTTTTTGATGGTTGCCAAAAGTTCCCTGGGCTGCCAAGGTTTGCTAACATACGCCTCGGCGCGATCGATCGCCCTGGAGAACAAAGCTAGCTGCTGTCCCTTCCCGGTTAAAAATATTACTGGTATATTCCGAGTTTCGGGATTAGCTTTAATTAAACGGCAAACACCGTAACCGTCCATGCGGGGCATTACGATATCTAATAATACTAAATCCGGGTAATTTCTCTCAACTTTATCTAGTGCTTCTACACCGTCAGATGCTTGAATTACATTTAATCCACTGCATCTCAACTGATGTGAAATGCACTCCCGCTGGCTGCGGGAATCTTCCACAACTAAAACTGTACTCATCACTCCCCACCTGGTTTCTGATGTAAACTTGCGCGCTGCTTCGAGTTGCCCTGACTGACATTATTTTACCCACATTGAATGATTTTGTTATCACTAGCTAGGGGAATTATCTAAACTTGCAACAAATCTTAAACTGGGAAGCACAGGCGATCGCGATCGCAAAAATCTGCTTGCCAATACGGGGAATTATTGCAAGTTTGATCGAAAAATATTCGGATTTTAAACCTTAATAACGGCAAACTGTACTGATGCAAGCCAAAAACCTTGTTGAATTGCCACAGATAATCCGCTACTGTGTACGTTGAAGTTCTTAAGGACGACACATGAATAGATTGCTCCTCACTTTGCTTGTAAGTCCGACGCTGTTTGGATCTCTGATGTCTTTGAGCGCGATCGCCCAAAATGCTCAAAACATAGGCGAAACACCGGGTAAATCGGCTGATGCACCAACCTGCGTGCGATCGCCCCACACCCAACGTCTGAGTTGCGTGCGCCTTCCCGCGAAAACCGCTGCTGCTAATGCTAAACAAACAATTGGTTGGCAGCCGCGGGATGGCCAGCCTGTGGCGATGCTGGATTTTACCGAAGAAGAAAGCGATGCGGCGGCGGCGCTGTTTGGCTGCGACTGTCAGTTGTGTATCAACTCGCTGCGGCAGTTGCGCGGCTTGCCGCCTCTGGATCTGACTTGAGCGCCCAGAAAGCGAATGTTTTTTTGGTAATATCGCGATCGTTGCGACATTTGATATTTGTGGGCGATCGCACTTGGGCTCTACAATAATTTATACCGATTGGCGATCGACAAGCCGGCGATCGGGGTATTATTTCTGCGCCAAAGCCCATACTACTAAGGGAAAATCCGGCTCATTTGCTAACGAATGAATGGAAGCATTGTAATATTCCCATTTTGAGAAGTTTGCCACAATACAAGCGCGGTTTCCCCAAGAGCCTGTTTGGATGCGCTCTAAATTGAAACCGCATTCAGCCAGCAGGTATTTGATTCCTGTTTCTGTCCAGCGAGAGCAGTCGTTAGGGTAATCGTGAATCCGAATCAAAAACGGTATAGTTATTAAAAAATAACCGTTTTTGTCGAGCATTTGATAGATATTTTTGCCAGCGCGGTAAGGCCAAAGTAAATG
The DNA here is from genome assembly GCF_020883045.1 of Microcoleus sp. CAWBG58. NCBI lineage: Bacteria > Bacillati > Cyanobacteriota > Cyanophyceae > Oscillatoriales > Microcoleaceae > Microcoleus > Microcoleus sp. CAWBG58. The sequence goes on from NZ_JAHRFA010000079.1 coordinate 26,932, forward strand.
TTCAAATATCTGTTCGGCAATGATTAAATCAAATGTTTGATCGAGGCAACACTCGCAAATGTCAAACTCTGGATAGTTGAGGGATTTATAGCTTTGAAAAGATTCTAATTTGCCCCAACTGTCGCCAGAGATTTCTAAGGTATTTAATCGATCGGGCTGCAAGCTTTTAACGATGTTGCGAGTTTCGCGATTCATCACAACTCGGCACCAATGTTCGTCAACTGCACCAAATACCATATTTCCTCCGTTGAGATTTGTAGGGCGATTAATAACGGGATAGCTAGCCTTCGGGAAGGGGAGAGCGAACGCTTCACGCAATTTGTCTCTACAATAACCTATTCTGATTGGCGATCGCCCGCACCGACTGCTAAAATGAAATGTATAATATTAGCGATGTAAACCGCTACTCGAAATCATGTCCGCAAATACTGCGCTACCGCCAACTCTAGCTAAAATTGTCCAGCGCTTCCAGCGACACTCCGATCCGAAACAGCGCTACGAACAACTGCTGTGGTATGCCAAGCGACTCCCACCATTTCCCGAAAGCAATAAACTGCCAGAAAACAAAGTTTCTGGCTGCGTGTCACAAGTTTATATTACCGCAACTTTAGCCGACGGAAAAGTTTCCTTTGAAGGCGATTCAGACGCTCAGCTAGTCAAAGGATTAGTTGGCTTGCTCGTGGAAGGTTTGAGCGGATTGACGCCTGCGGAAATAGTCAGCGTTACCCCAGATTTTATTCAAGATACGGGATTGAATGTCAGCCTGACACCTTCCCGCGCTAACGGATTTTACAACATTTTTCAAATGATGAGAAATAAGGCACTGGCTTGCGAAGTTACCGCCCAAGCAGAAGTAAATTAACAGGAGCAAAAATCGTGACTCAGACTGCTGATTTAATCCAATCTAATTATGGCAGATATCCGGCGACAGTTCAAGAATATCTTTGGAAGTGGAAAGGAACGCAAATCAAAGTTATTTACGAAACTAGAGGACAGGGAAACACCGTATTATTGCTGCCAGCTTTCAGTACGGTTTCAACACGAGCAGAAATGCGTCCTTTAGCAGAATTGTTGGCTCCTAACTTTCAAGTTGTGAGTGTAGATTGGCCTGGTTTTGGCGACTCGGATCGCCCGCGCACAGACTACGAACCGCAATTATACCATCAATTTATTCAGGATTTTGTTGAGTCTACTTTTAGCAGTCCTGTGGCTGTAGTTGCGGCCGGTCACGCTGCGGGTTATGCTATGCAATTAGCGCAGTCAAAGCCGAATGTTTGGTCAAAAATTGTGTTAGCTGCACCGACTTGGCGCGGGCCTTTACCGACGATGAGCAAACAGCAAAGCGACTGGCACGGAGTTGTGAGAGAATTAGTACGATCGCCCTTACTCGGTCAATTCCTCTACAAACTGAACACTGCGCCGTCATTCCTGGGTTTCATGTACCGCCGCCACGTCTACGCGGATGCAGCAAAAGTCACCCCCGATTTTATCCAAAACAAGTGGAAAGTTACTCAGAAAGCGGGTGCGAGATTTGGTTCGGCGGCTTTTGTAACTGGTGGTTTAGATCCGGCAAAAACCCGAGAAGAATTTGTCGCCAACTTCCAAGAATTAGCAGTACCGGTGATGGTTGTAATTGCTGAGAAAGCACCGCCCAAATCTAAGGCGGAAATGGAAGTATTAGCCCAATTACCCGGAGTGGAATCGCGAGTTATTCCGGGTTCCTTGGGCTTGCACGAAGAGTATGCGGCGGATTTGGCAAATGCGGTTAAGTCTTTTGACAGTTGACAGTTGACAGTTGACAGTTGACAGTTGACCGACTGAATGACTAATGACGTTGGACGTTCGCGAGCGGGGACGCTCGCGCTAATGACGTTGGACGTTCGCGAGCGGGGACGCTCGCGCTAATGACTAATGACTAATGACTTCTTCTATTCTTGATTGCCTTTCCCGCGAATATATCCGTTATCTGCAATCCGCCAAGCACCCCCAGTATTGCCGGTTAAATCGCAATTATCCACCGTAGCAATACTATCTCTGTAAACTGCGATCGCCTCACCTTCATTACCATTAATTCTACACCGACGCGCAATCAATTTTCCTCCCAATCCGACACCTATTCCCAGAGTGCCGTTATTATAGATAGTGCAATCTTCCACCGTTGCTTTGCCATTATCTGAGATAAAGATTCCGTTCCATATTCCATCATGAATTTGACAGCGACGGATTACCGAATCGGCATTAGAGCCGCAAATTCCCACTACAGAATAGTTGGCAGAAGTGATATCGCTGTCTTCTACGATTAACTCGCCTTGGCGAATATCTACAGCGTAATATTTCCCTGTTGTTTTCATTGTCAATCCTCGCACTAAAGCGCTGTCTGTTGCCATTTGAATGCAGTTAGACTCGCTGCTTTCAAGAGTGACGCTACCCGCTTCTATGTTGCCGATAATTTCCACAGATTTGTCGATTATTATACTTTCTTTGTACACACCCGGATGCACGTAAATTCGCGTACCAGAAACAGCATTTTTTAGGGCTTCGCTAATAGTGGTACAGTCACCTTCGCCTTGCTGAGAAACTACAATTTCTTGATTTTTCCCAATTCCTGAGTTTCGGGTTGACTCGGCATTTTTATCTACTAATTCAGCTTTTGGTGACTCTTCCCCTGTGGCGGCAATTTCCGATGTTGGCTGCAACCGTTCTTGATATACTGTTTCTAAGTGATGTTCTAACTCAGATATTTGAGATTGCAGTTGATTTTGATTCTGGTTGGCTGTCTCGATTTGACTTTGCATTTCCGAGAGTTGGGCGTAAATGTGCGATCGCTCTCTGTTTGCAGTTTCTAGCTGAGATGCCAATTGCGATCGAGTTTGACTGCCATTTTCTAACTGATTTTCTAACTCGGATATTTGAGAGTGCAGTTGAGCTTGATTCTGATTGGCTGTCTCGATTTGAGTTTGCATTTCCGAGAGTTGAGAATTGAGTTGCTCTTCCAATTGCGATCGAGTTTGAGTCGCATTTTCTAACTGATGCTCTAACTCAGATATTTGAGATTGCAGTTGCGTTTGATGCTGGTTGGCTGTCTCGATTTGAGCTTGCAATTGCGAGACTTCTTGCGATCGACTTTGAGTCGCATTTTCTAACTGATGTTCTAACTCGGATATTTGAGATTGCAGTTGATTTGCTATCTCGATTTGATTTTGCAATTGTGAGACTTGAGAATTGAGTTGCTCTTCCAATTGCGATCGACTTTGAGTCGCATTTTCTAACTGATGCTCTAACTCAGATATTTGAGATTGCAGTTGCGTTTGATGCTGGTTGGCTGTCTCGATTTGAGCTTGCAATTGCGAGACTTCTTGCGATCGACTTTGAGTCGC
>NZ_JAHRFA010000008.1:0-42529 GCF_020883045.1 Microcoleus sp. CAWBG58
GGACGCACGATTTGGCATAATGGAGAAAGATATTTTGGTTTGTAAGGCAACTATCTATGTATATCTTGCCTTACAGATTTTTTTTTGGTCACTTTTTCAGTGCCATTCGACTAAAGTCCTCACTACGAACAGTTTTTGTTAAGGTTCGTAGTGAGGACTTCAGTCCTTCTATGGATGCGGACTAAAGTCCTCACTACGAACAGTTTTTGTTAAGGTTCGTAGTGAGGACTTCAGTCCTTCTATGGATGCGGACTAAAGTCCTCACTACGAACAGTTTTTGTTAAGGTTCGTAGTGAGGACTTTAGTCCTTCTTTTCCTGAGGACTAAAGTCCTCACTACGAACCAGTTTTTGTTCGTGCGGACACGATTGAAAATCCGCCCCGCTGCAAATCCTAGATTTTCAGCACGCCTTCGGGATTCACCGTCAAGAGCGATCGCCTCTGCAAACCCTCCTGGTATAAAATAGCATTAGCTGCCAACAAACCGCTGCTCACCGCCCTTTCCATTAAACCGCAAGGAAAAGGCATTTTTACCCAATCTCCCGCAAACAAAAGATTCGGAACAGCACAGCACGTCTCCGGCCTTTCTGCATAACTACCGGGCGGATAGCCCGAGAAATTCTTTTGATTTACTAACTCCCGGTGCAGCAGAGTTGCTGCTTTTAATTCCGGTACAATTTCATACAATTCTTGCTCAAAAGTAGCCAGCAAAACTTCCTGGTTGGGGAATTCCTTCTCCTTGTAACAATAAGCGTGCAGTTCCACTACACTGCCGCCAGTTTTCTGATGCCACTCGATGAACTGATCCTGGATTTTGTGGTAAAGTGTGATGCTATCAGTCAGTTTGTAGCCCGAGAGCGAACTGAAATTGCTGTGCTCCCAGGGAAAATCGCGATCGAACCAAAAACGCCCAACCGCAAACGGATCTGCTATTTTCAATTCCTCAATTCGGCTCTGCACCTGCGGATTCACCTCACCGCTGGCTAAACTAAACAAATGCTGCATCCCCGGAACATCCGCCGCAAATACATAATAATCAGCCTTCAATTTTTCCCCCACATTCTGCGGTTGTGACTTATTCGGAGCTGCGGCTAATTGTATCTCATCGGATTTTTTCTCCACTACTTTAAAGCGAGGCAAATCCCGCTGAGCAGGCCCGCTCACAACTCGCCCATCAGCATCAAAAACTGCCCCGTGACAAGGACAGTGAAATTGACCGTCATTTTGTTTCTGAACCGTGCAGCCTTGGTGAGTACAGCTCAGAGAAATTGCCTCTTTTCCTCCAGGTGCGGCGGCAAACACGCTGTCGCCAGCGCCGAAATACTCCGTAGAGTTACTGTCAGTTAACAGCGCGTTTCGCTTCACCCAAAAAGGTACTTTACTTTGTACTTCTCCAGACTCATAAGTCAAAGAATCAATCTGACCTTTTTCCCAGTGAATTCCACTAACTGCGACATCTGTCAATACTTTGCCACCTTTACTTTCGATGGATTTGGCGATCGGCTGCACTAAAGAAGTGCCCATATCTTGCCGCGTGCCGTTGAAGGCCAAACCTTCGGGATTTCCGAAAAAGTAAAAGTGGAAGAATTGCATTAATTCCCCCACGCTCAATTCGTCGGGAGCGTTGAGGCTGGACTTGGCAAAAGGCAGAAAATACAAGTCGTAAAGTCCGCGCGGGAATTCACCTTTTACCCAGTCGGCAACTGATATGTTGTCGAGGCGAGCGAAACTTTGTTGAGTTTGAAAACCGCCGATTTCCCGAAAAACTTGCCAGTGAGCGGGTTTTGTCAGATTGATTCCCCACTTGAGCCGGTTGGGAGAAGATATCCCCAAATCAACTATATTCCAGGGGAAAGCTGAATGGTTGGGACGGAAAACTTCTGGTTTATATTTGCCGTCTCGAAACACAACGGCGTAGGATTCTAAAGATACAAAGTTATCGGTAATTTCTAGTTCTTTAACCACACTTTTGAGGTTGTAGTATTGAGGGAAAAAACCGTGAAAACCGTGTTCCATCATAAAGGTTTCGTTCCCGACTTTTATCGGCCAACTAGCAATTTTACCGCCGAGTTGGGGCGATTTGTCCAACAGCGTCACGGCGAAACCCCGCTGACTCAGTTCGTAAGCACAGGCGAGCCCTGCTAAGCCTGCACCAACAACTGCAACGGTTTTGGGTTTATTCAGCATTCGTGGCAAGTCAAGAGTATCTTGCTGGAAAACGGCGGGTTCGGGCTTGGACAATCGAGAGTAGCCCAGCAGCCCGCCTGCGGCACCGACTCCGAGGAATTTGAGGGCGGTTCGTCGAGAAACTGGTGGAGATAGCGGTGGATTGGTTGATTCACTCATAAAGCTGGTGCAAACAAATAGGTCGTCCGATTTTCGATTTCAGATTTTAGATTTTAGAGGCGATCGGCTAATGTTTCCGGGGACTTGTACCTAAAAACATCTCAAATCGGCTGTTGTCTCTAAAATTCTTCTGCGATGGGATATGTGCTATCAGCCATACATCATAAGACCTAAGACATGATACTGGCAGAAATACTCAGACACATTACTGAGGTGTGGTGGATCGATCGCGCGATCGGAAATTAATCTATCTCAGGTATGATGTTTCCAGGGCTATTGTAAAGTAATGTTACGCCCGCTACACCCAAACCCAACCGTACAATCTATCACCTAAAATTCATAGACTTAAACCAGTGACAGTTAAACTATTGTTGAAATTGCGCCGCCGAGAGTTTCTGAAAGCTTTCTCACTTGGCTTAGCCGCCCCTTTTTTGTATAACAGCGCAGCACATTCTCAAGATTATTCAAATATCGCAAAAAGTGCTATCGGCACCAATCTCACAGCCCGAGAAAACCAAAAATCCGGAACCCCAGACTGGGAGTTAGAAAATCCTGCTACGAAGCGAGAAATCGAAGGTTACGCCTCTCTGACCAGCGTCAATCTCGGCGGCGAAATTAAGTTATTTGTCAACACTAAAGAACCAAATTATACCATAGAAATATTCCGCACCGGATGGTATAATGGACTCGGCGGTCGCCGGATGAATGACCCAATTGTGCGGAAGGGAATCAGACAGCCTCCGCCGAGAGAAGATGAAGCATCGGGACTGATAGAATGCGATTGGAAAGACCCGTATATTTTGCGAATTCCCGATCGCCCTTCGGACTGGACGAGCGGCATTTATTTAGCGAAACTCACCGCCAGTATCAGCGGGAAACAAAGTTATATTATCTTTGTAGTGCGGGATGACGATCGCAAATCCGAAATTTTATTTCAATCGAGCGTTACCACTTTCCAAGCGTACAACAATTGGGGCTACAAATCCCTTTACCGCTGGAACAGCGTAGGAAAACAAGCTTACAAGGTTTCGTTTAATCGGCCCTACGCCATGAGTCCCAACCGCAAAGCAGCTTACGGCGTAGGTGCGGGGGAATTTCTGACAAATTTTCAGCCAAAAAGGAGAACTTCAAACGCTGGTTGGGAATACAATATGGTCAGGTGGCTGGAAAAAGAAGGCTACGATGTTACCTATGCCACTAACATTGACACGCATTTTAACTCCCGGTTGCTGTTGTCTCACAAAGCATTTTTGTCCGTCGGTCACGACGAATACTGGTCGCGAGATATGCGGGAAAATATAGAAGCTGCTAGAGATGAAGGCGTCAGCATCGGATTTTTTGGTTCCAATATTTGCTATTGGCAGATCCGCCTAGAACCCAGCCGAATTACTGGGGAAGTAAACCGAACTGTGGTTGCTTATAAAGAAATGGCAGATTTAGACCCTATGGGCGCATTACCAAAAGAATTAGGCGCCGTTAATTCGATAGTAGAAATAGCTAATATTGGGGAATTAAACTCTGGAATAGAGCAGCCAGATAGCCTTGAAATAGCAACAAAGTACAATAAATCTCCAGCACTTCATTCTTTAGTAACAACTCGCTGGCGAGATCGCTCTATCGGAAGTCCAGAAGATGCTTTGATAGGTGTTATGTATGAGACATTTCAAGTTAACTCTGATATTGCGATCGATAAAAATGCCCCGGATTGGCTGCTGGAAAAAACTCAGTTAAAACAGGGCGACAAGTTACCGGGACTGTTGGGTTATGAAGTCGATCGAATGTTTGGTAATGCCCCGAAAAATATAGTTCGGGTCGGGCATTCTCCATACCCTCACGGCGGCGGGACTCGCTATGCTGACATGACGGTTTATACAGCAGATTCCGGAGCGAAAGTATTCGCGACTGGTTCGATGCAGTGGGCGTGGGGATTAGACGATTACAATGCACCGCAGTTGCGATCGCCAGTTTTAAATGCCGGAGCTCAGCAAATAACGCGAAACGTTTTAGCAAAGCTGTTAAATTCAGCCAAAAAGTAAATTATGTAATAACTATCCTCTATCTCCATAAGCCGCAAGGTAAAGGGAAGCAGAGCCTCCGAATCTGCATTACTAGGCAGAGCCTGGTAACGAGCAACGAGCAAACATTGCTTAAGTTATTAAATTGTTATTCCTAATCAAGGTACGTAGTTGGGATGAGAGCCCTCTTTCGAGATATACATGAAGAGGGCTCGCATCCCAACTACGTACCTAATTTTTAGGATGACAATAAAACCATCCTGCTTCTTAACGGGGATGCGAGGCGGAGATCCGAGTATAAGAGTGTTAATTGATACTCCCCAGGGCTAAAGCCACGGGGATTATTGAATGAATCGGAAAACTCTCAAAGGCGTTATCAAATCACCTCTATTCGCTCAAAACAACTACCCGTACAAAAGGTATTGCAATTGCGCTTACTTGCAATTGTGTTTGCTTGTCAGTATCCATCACATTTGCCAGATAGGTACGCTTCACATTCTGCCATTACTTGTCAGTTATACAGGCTTACTACATGAATGGTAGTGGGGGCTGCGCTGCGCCGGGATTTCTCCGATACAAGACAAGTTTTAACACGTAGATAGGTTTTTTACTTACAATCTAATTATAACAAATCTTTAGATCCATTATGTAAATAAATATTAAAGGCGGTTGAAACCGCCGCCGACTTCCGAATCATGTCTAAAGCCAGGGGCACGGGAGGCTGGTTCTTCGGTCAAAAAAAGCTGTAGGGTGCGGACTACGTACCCTACAACCTATATGTAACAGGTTAAACAATAAATAGATGTAGAGGAGGTTTTACCGATTGTTAGATTTGCCGTCAAACACCTCTCTGAGTAACGTCAATCCTGCTAAAACGCTCTCCATCTGCTCCTGAGACAAATCCTCGAACATTGGCGAAATATTGCTACAGGTGAGCGCTTGAATTTCTTCGAGCCTCCCACGACCAGTTTCTGTCAGTTTCAGCACCACCGCTCGCCGTTCCTGAGGATGTTCTTTGCGGTCTACAAATTTTTCCTGAACCAAGCGCTCGCAAATTGCAGAAGCAGTCGGTCGAGTTACCCCCAAATAATCTGCTAACTTGGATAAAGAAGAACCTGGATAGCGGTAAAGAAACATAAGACTGCGAAACTGAGATATCGATAAAAAGGGTTCTCCTTGATTTCGCATTTGGGCTCGAAGCGACCCCACAATCAGCGGAATGATTTCCACTACTGCCGCAGCGCAGCTATCGGGGGTTATTCCTGTAGAGGATTTTTCCAAATTCATCTTTCTTCCCCCTGAAAAATCTCCACCATTGCTGTACTCGGCAAGGTGGCGTGAGCAAAAGGGATGCTCGGTTGGTGCAGCATACAAATCAAATTTCATGTTTGAGTAAAAAAACCTTTGCGTCAACAGAGGCTTTCTGTGAAGCTCCTGCACTTGCTCGGAGGGTGCTTCAGTGACTTATTTAGGTTTTTAGTTCACTTTTCCCAGGGGGGTGCAAGTAAGTATAGGCGACTCGGGCATTTAATTATGGATGCTCGATCGCTAATTTGCTTTATAGACAGTACAGGTATTCGCTCTGCACCGCAATTGCAGTAATACTAACTGTTAGCTATTCTAACGGTTTAGAATTAATTTGTTTGGCTAAATTTGTCAATTTATATGAAAATCGTGTGTAAATTTGGAAATTCAATCTATTTATCAATCCCTGACTTGAATTTACTGCAATTAACTGCCGCGCGCTGCTATTTTCATTGAGGGAGCAGGAAATATTGCTTTTAATTTGGCATCGATTCTGTTTCGGTTGTCGATAGCTAACATTGGCGATCGACCGCATAGTGTAAGATTATTTATCTAATTAAGTATTATTACATATAAATTAGAGAAGCTGAGTTATATATATCACAGTTAGTTGCTCGATCGGAAAAAGTACCATAAATTTTGGAATTTTTAACCGCCGATGGCTAGCGGGCGACAGGCCATTGCCACAATTAACAAAGATGAGTATAAAAAGTGAGAAAGTTGGTTTGATTAGTAGCCTTAACACTATTTTCGTAATCCGTACAAGTACCTATCAGATCGAAAATTGTTGGTGCGATCGCAAATCAAGTCAACAGCAAAGGAATGAGAATTAAATAACTTATTGATAGTTCTTGTGGGATGGGCGTCCCGCCCGTCCAGAAAGGATGGGCGTCCCGTCCATCCAACTTTCAAGAGTGTAAATTATTTACTTTGGGATCCAAAACTGAAATATACCGCCGCCAACTTGTCGCCACCCAAAATATCGACTTAGCCGAACTCTACCACGAGGCTTGCCATACTTTGCTCCCAGTGATAGCGCTAGTTAAATTTGATGCAACTTAATTTACAACCTAAAGACATAGGACATAAAAAGCAATTATTGAAAAATTTACCCACACTGAAATCGCCGCATAGGGGTTGAGCATTTTAGGGTATGTATCGGATCTGACTGATGCTTTGAACAATTCACCAATGTTGAATGGCAGTTTAGCCACCCCCAAAACTTGCAGTTCGATGCCGAAAACAGCAGTCTGGCACTACGTTTGACGTGCTTGTTGACACCAATCCACGCCGGGGATTGCACCGTGGCGTTGCTTAATCAAGGTATGAAAATCGATAACTTGAAAACTCAGCTATATTGATTGACTCGCTTGTTTCATTTTTTCATATTCAGTCGTTCATACCATTGCAGCAGCAACGCCTGCACCGTAAAGCAGAAGCTGTGGTTCAGTTGACTGTTGACTGTTGACTGTTGACTGTTGACTGCTTGAGGGTGGCCTCTACCCTTAAGTCCGAGGATTGGACTAATGAATAGTCTGATTTTAATTTCTCCCGGGCGGGCGGGCTTTCAACCAATTCTTTCTGGTAAGTCCTGGCCCAGTACCTCGATCGCCCCTGCACGCCGATATTCCTGCGATCTCTGCGTGAAGCCTTCTCAAATCGTAGCTATCCGGTAGGGAATCCCCCATTTACTGTCAACTTTTGTAAAGTTTCGGCAACTTTTGCATAAAACTAGGCCAGGGTGCCCGAGATAAAGACAGGGGAAGCGCGCAGGGTGAGAGTTCGATCTCAAGCCCGAATTTCCGCTGCTTCAGGTTCAAATGTATTGATTGTTACATTTATTTTTGGGTTGGAATCTTTAAGAATATGCCACAGGATTCGATCGAGGGTGTTGAAATCAAGGCGGGATTTGCGATTGCAGGGGAATCAATTCCCGCTATTTCTCAAAATAAGCTGCCGTTGTAATTGCTCAACTAGAGCGTCGGTACAAATGTTGGGCTTGAATCCTTTGGACGGTGGAGTGCTGGAATTTTTGCTAGTTTTTTTAGGAGATGGCTCTGGCTCGGGTTTTGGTTCGTAGGTGTCTAATATTGCGCTGAGTTTTTGGATTTTCTCCCATAGCTCTACTATCAAGGCTTCTTTTTCCTCGCTCGATAGTTGTTTTAAGTCGGGGGAGTTTTTCCATTCCTTTATCTAATGTCTATCTTGTCTTCTTGTTAAAGGGGTTGAGCAATTACCTTATTGGTTCTTTTGCATGATTTAGAAGGGTCGAGTCCACCAGGTTTGGTATGAGAATCGGGAGGTGTGTTAGGTGTTTTTGATACTTTCGATCCGGCCCCGGGTTTCGTGTTTTTGTCTGGTGGTGTGATTGGTGTTTTTATATCCGGCTTTCTCTGGGGTTTGGCGTTTTGTGCGATCGCAATTCGATGATTTTTGACCAAATTATTCTCTACTACAGTAGCTGGATGTGCCGGATTTGCCAGCGCTGACGCAGAATCGATCGCCAAAATTAAACCCAAAACTAACTGCAATTGCATTTTACACATAAAAGCCCTCTTCTCTCCCAGTCCCTCTGAGTTCGGAATTTGCTTGTATAGATGCGGTTTCAAGAGACCGTTGGCGAATGTCTGAGGGGTTTCACCCCCTCAGACATCGCCGTCCTGAATAGGCAGAATGATAGTGTAATGAGGCACCAGATTAAATAATTAATTATGACTCTTCACCCCCGCTCCTGGTCATCGATTCCAGAAATGACAGCCTCCGTAGCACGAACCTGATTTCCTAAAGGCAACCCATATATGAAAATGCGGGACTCTCTTAGGAGTGTTGTACGAGGATACAGACTTTATCACCTTGTTTCGAGCCGATTGCGGTCAAAGTGCTTTATCACCCGGACAATTAGCATTAATCAGCGTGATGCAATTTGCAGAGGGATTGACTGACCGACAAGCAGCAGAAGCGGTGAGAAGTCGTATAGATTGGAAGTATGCTCTCTCGACTAGAAATCACTGATAGTGGCTTCGATTATTCAGTTTTAAGCGAGGGTCGAAGTCGGTTAATTACTGCGGGACGTGAAAGTCAATTACTCGATATAATGCTAGCACATTTTCAAGATAGGGGATGGCTAAAAGCCAGGGGGAAAGCCAGAACTGACTCGACCCACGTCATCGGAGCCATCCGCTTTCAGGAACCGCCTCGAATGCGTTGGAGAAACTTTACGTCATGCCTTAAATCAGTTAGCCACTGTCGCTGATGAATGGTTATTAACAGTAGTTAATCAGGATTAGTCTGAGCGTTATAGCACGAGATTTGAGCAATATCGCTTGCCTTCATCTCAAACCCAAAAACAAAGCTTGATATTGACAATTGGCTCTGATGGTCATCACTTATTGTCAGCTTTGTATGACCCCTTGAGTCCTGAATGGTTGCGTCAGCTCAAAGCGGTAGAAATTCTACGCTGTGTGTGGATACAACAATATGGGGTGTCGGGAGACAAAGTTTATTGGCGAGAAGCTGATGATTTACCGCCCCACAAGCAGTTAATTACATCCCCTTACGATAGTTCGGCTCGCAATCGCACAAAAAGAGATACCAATTGGACGGGTTATACAGTACATCTTACAGAAACTTGCGATCGAGATTTACCTCATTTAATTACCAATGTCGAAACAACACACCCAAGCATTGTTTATGTCGAAATGACTCAAGTAATCCATCAATCTCCTTCTGATAAACGCCTGTTACCACAAGAACATCTTGTCGATACTGCTTATGTTGATGCCCAACATTTGCTCACTTGTGAAACAGAATTAGGTATCGATCTCGTTGGTCGAGTACCATCTGACTCTAGCTGGCAAGAAAAAGCGCAGCAAGGCTTCGATCTTTCTTGTTTTACCGTTGATTGGGAGCATCAGCAGGCTATTTGTCCGCAAGGTAAGGTCAGCAAATCCTGGCATCCACGCTCGGATAATTATGGCAATCCGACCATTCAAGTGCGATGAAAGTCGCCCCGATTGTGCTGCTTGTCCTGTTCGTTCTCAATGTACTCACTCACCCGCAAGCGCCCGTGTTTTGACTCTTAGACCTCAACCTCTTTATGAAGCTCTAGCCAAAGCTAGGGCGAGACAACATACCCAGGATTTTAAGCAGCGTTATGCTCTCAGGGCTGGTGTTGAAAGTTCCTTATCTCAAGGAATTCGTGTTTTTGGTTTGCGCGACGCTCGTTACATGGGTCTTGCCAAAACTCGTCTGCAACATATTGTGACTGCTGCTGCGATGAATCTGTCTAGAATGTGGGCATTTTGGCGCGACATTCCGATTGGTAAGACTCGTGTCTCTCGTTTTGCGGCTCTTTTTCCCTCTGCCTCATCATAGTTTTTTTCCACGATTCTGGGATGTTTGGTTTCACCCTTTTTAAATTCGCCAACAGTCTCTTTCAACCGCCGGGTCTTTTTTTTAGGAATGTTGGGAAATTTTGTATAATTGATATTTGAATTAATGAGCGAGAGGGCTGGGAGTCATGGTAGGAATCGGAACCAAACTCACTTTAGCAGAATTTCTAGCTTTACCAGACGGAGACGTATATTATGAGTTTGTAGATGGTCAAGCAGTTCCGAAAGTGTCTCCCAAATTTTTTCATTCCAGTTTACAGGGAGCTTTATGTCGCCTGATTCGTGTATGGTGTAAAAGTCGCGGGCGAGTTCTTCCAGAATGGGCAATTTTGTTAAAACGTCAGGGTAAAGATTGGGCACCTGTTCCTGATTTGACTTACATTTCTTATGAACGTTTACCGAAAAGTTGGCGGCGGAATGAAGCTTGTCCGGCAATTCCTGAATTGGTGATTGAGATTATCTCACCGGATCGGACGATGCAGGAATTTGAAGAGAAGGCGAAAGATTATTTGGCGGCGGGTGTGACGCGAGTTTGGGTAGTAGATCCAGAGGCTATTTTAATTAGAAGCTTTTTTTGCGATGGATCGAGTCAAATTTATACGGATAATATGCCGATTGTAGATGAGTTGGTGCCTGGTCTGGAGTTGACGACTCGACAGATTTTTGAAGAAGCAGAGTTGATTCATTGAGGGCGAGGTTTTGGGGAAGGTGGGGCGTGGATGCTCGCCCCATCATTGAATTGGCTTATTTACCAGATTTGCCTACTATTGGGGCTAGAACTTGAATCAGAAGTGCCATAGAACGGATCAGTACAGCCAACGACAAAATAAGTCCAGTTACCCCCCCTGCATCGGCAACATTTGGATCGGGATAACCCGGTAAAATTCCGGTTGACGGTTTAGTCGTGCACAGAATGGATGCCTGTTGAGTATTCTGTTTTGTAGCATCAACTTCATTTTTAGTAAGGGGTTCAATGTACTGAATGGACGGAGCTGCGGAATCGATGTCGTGTAACATAAATTTCAGTGATTTATTTTGATTTACTTTTGCCCCGTCCAGGTAAGAACTGGGAGGGGTTTTTTTTTGACAGGATCAGTGCATTGAGCCAAAAGTGAGCCAGAAAGCTCCAAACATTCCAGCATCAGCAGATCGCCGTGAGCGCCAGGAATCTCTGAGCATAGATAGTCTTAGGAGTTGACCGTAACAAGTCTTTGCGGCAGCGATTATAAGCTTGCCACTGGAGGTGCTGGAGCAGAAGAGCTTGACTTTTGGCTCAGTTTCGGCTATGATACTCATCTAAAGCTGATACTGTCAAGTATCTCTTTTGAAGTGTTCGTAAAACTGTAGGGAGTAACCGGGGATGGCAGCTTCACTCATTGCGTCCAAACAGGGACTAGAAATTGTAGATCGAGCCAGAAGGAAGAAAGGATGGACAAAGGGAGCTGATGCCTGGGTGCAAAAAGCTTCTGTTTCAATATCAACGATCAAGCGCTTTTGGCAAGGTAAAGCAATCAGTCATGAGAGCTTTGTCAGCATTTGTCAGGCTGTTGGGATAAATTGGGAACAGATTGTTGATGGCAGTCCAACTCACCAACCTGTATCGTATATAACCGAGCAAACTGCATCATATATGGAGTTTATCGTCTATGATGATGCGTGGGTTGGGCGAGAAACTTTGATTCAAAATTTGAGCGATCGCCTAAATTCTTCCTGTCGTGTTTTGCTATTGGTTGGCATTACAGGTATAGGTAAAACTGCTTTAGCTGAACGGTTAATACAGAAATTACGAGGAAATTGGAGCGAAAAAAGGGATAACTTTGAAGATGATAATAAAGCTTCAGATTTTGCTAGTGTTGCGTTACGATGGCTTGAAATTTGGGGAGAAAGCGTTCCAATTGAAGAGCGAAAACCAGAAGAATTATTATGGCGGTTAGTCAAGCGCTTGCGTGAAAATCGCTATTTAATTCTCATGGATTCTTTGGAGTACCTATTGACAGAAAATGAAGAGGATGGCTGGGGTGATTTTGCCGATCAGTGGTGGGGCAAGTTTTTTGTGAGTTTTTTGGCAGAACCATCTTGTCAGAGTCGGTTAATCCTCACATCCCTGGATTTTCCTGTTGTGTTTGAAAGGGAATGCGATCGCTACAAAAATCTCTGGTATTGCCAACTTTTGAAAGGATTAGAAGTAACTGAGCAGATGGCATTATTTCAAAAAGCTGAACTAGATGGCGATTTGGAATTACCACATAGTCCCCTGCGAGTCATTGCGGAAGTTTATGACGGGCATCCTTTAGCTTTGCGGACAATCGCTGGAGAAATCAAGTGTTCTTATGGTGGTAACGTCAGGGCTTACTGGAAAGAGAATAGTCGTTATATTGAAGATGTCAAAAAAACTATTGACGAAGCTAATAACCAAGGAATAGCTAAAGGAGATGAGGATAGGTGGCAGTTAGCATCATATACGAAAGTCTTGCGAAGGAAAGTCAAGGAACGGATAGAAAAAACGTTTGAACGGCTAAAAAATGATGTTTATGATGCCTATATTTTGCTTTGCACGGCCTCAATCTATCGCTGCGAAGTTCAAGAAAAGTGGTGGCTGATTAATTTAGAGGATGAGGGCTACAGTGAGGAGCAACAAAAGGCTGCAATCCAAACTTTGCGGGAACGCTATTTAGTTGAAGATAGGGGAATTGACGATGAAGATAATCGCTTGGTGGGACAACATAATTTGATTCGCAGTGTTGCAATTGCTCACCGATTAATGCTACCAGATAACTAAATAAATTGAAAACTTTACCATGAAAAATAATTTAACACCATCTGGTGAATTAGTTTTGGAAAACTTAGTGATAAATCATCATAATCTCAGTGCTGATTTTCCAAATCGCGAGCAGCGGCTTCAGTACAGAGCTGTTGTACAGTGGCTAACTGATTATAAACCCAAATCAGATGCTACTAATTTGGAGAAGGTGCGGGGGTATTTGCAAGCCTTTCACCATCTTTGTACAGTGGAGGACTGGGAAAGAGCTAGCAAAATACTTTTTATCCGTCTCAATACGCCGACAAATGAAGAATTACACGCTCAACTAAATACTTGGGGCTACTATCGCGAACAGATTGACTTATATAACAGAATAGTGGGAAAAATTAGTCCTACTTTAGACACAATTTTTTTTATGGTCTAGGCAAAGCCTACCATATTTTGGGAGACTATGCCAAAACGATTGAGTATTCTGAAAAGAGTTTGAAAAATGCACGGGAAATCAAAAACCGTAGAAATGAGAGTTTAGCTTTAAATAATCTAGGTATTACTTACTATTGCTTGGGAGATTATGCAAAAGCGATTGCTTACGATAAGCAGAGTTTGATGATTGCACGCGAAATAGGCGATCGCCTTGAAGAAGGAATAGCGCTGGGAAATATTGGTAATGTCTACTATTCTTTAGGGCATTATCACCAAGCGATTGATTACCACGAGCAATGTTTAGCTATTGCACGCGAAATAGGCGATCGCATAGGAGAAGAAACAGCAATAGGAAACCTTGGTAATGTGTACTATTCTTTAGGGGATTATCAGCAAGCGATTGATTACCACCAGCAATGTTTAGAAATTGCACAGCAGATAACACATCGTTCTGGTATTGGTCATGCACTAAACAATTTGGGCAATTCCTACTATTCTTTTCAAGAATATAAGAGAGCTGTTAATTTCTATGAACAGAGTTTGTCCATTGCACAAGAAATAGGCGATCGCTCTGGAGAAGGAGAAGCACTATGTAATCTTGGTAATGTCTACTACTCTTTAGGACATTATCTGCAAGCAATTGATTACCACGAGCAATGTTTAACTATTGCACAGCACATAGGTAATCGCTTGGGAGAAGCAAAAGCACTAGCTAATTTAGGACGAAATTTCATCAAAATTCGCCATTATCCAAAAGCTTTAGAAACTTTGGAGGTTTCATTAAAGATTTATATAACTATTGGCTCTCGTTTTGATGAGGCTGTAACTCTCAAATACTTAGCAGAACTTTATTTTCAGATAGGCAATCACACTTTAGCTATTGAGTCTTGCGATCGCGCTTTATCCATCGCCACAGAGTTAGGTATCCCACTAGCCAAAGAATGTCAGGAATCAAAGGAAAAATTATTGAGGGAACAAACATAACTTGTGATGTGTCGTTATCTAATAGAAGATGCAATAGCGATCTTCCTCAAGATGAAGCTGCTACCATTGAATTTCCCCACGGGCTAACTTTTCTTTGTAATCAAATCAGCTAAATTTCCCGTGCCATCCATACCAAAAAGCCCAAAATTTGATCGACAGGAGGCAGTGGATAATCAATCAAATCAATTGTCACTGTTTGCCCTTCGAGTTTCAGAAATCGCCACTGAGTTCCATTGCTTACTACACCATAAATTATGGGAATGGGCTTTTTCTTGGCCTCATTGAATTTTTGTGCGGCCACCATTTCAGCAATACATTGCCCGAATCCTGTTCTGATGTCAGATTTCTTTGCTTCCACAATGATAACTGCTGGTGCTTCAATTTCTAGAATTTCTTCGGAACGGCTAAAGAGAAAATCACACACGCCGTTCAATCCTATTGATTCGTCTACTGTGAAGTCTTCTCCTGAAAATAAGCTGACTCGCCGCTGTAAAATTCGTCTCGCTTCTAACAAGACAGGATAAATAATTCCTTCAGAACGAGCTTTTTCGCTTGCAGATGAGGCTAACGGTAGGCTTTCTTCCAAAAAAGCAATCAATGTTTGAGAAGGGGGAATTGGGTCAATATTAGGCAAAAAACGAACTGATTCTATAGTGGTTAGATTAAATGCTTCCTTGACTTTACCGATCGTGGTGAAAGAACTATAGGGCATAGGGATTAACAGTAGGAATTCAATTGCTAAGTATATTTAAAATGAGATGTTACACCAATATCAATAAGAGGTTTTTGGGTGGGTGGGGGCGGGTTTATTTAACCTGTCTGCACTATTTAAGGCTGTTGGTGAACCCGCCCCTACAGCTAGTTGAGAATTGTGCAAGATCTGAGTTTAAAATCACAGAGATTCATTGAGTTGTTTTTGTTCTCCTTCCGGCTGCACTTGCTTCTGCAAGCTAATTTTGTCGCCTACTTCATACCCGGAATTAAAACCGACTTCGCTGCTGATTTGAGCACCGGCTCGGGTTTTGACTTTAACTCCTTGGCTTTCTAAATAATCTGCGATCGCCTGTTCGTTCTTTTCAAACATCGATCGCACTACAATAGCAGGAGTAGCCGCCGTATCCGCCGATCCCGGAATCCCTGATTCCTCCATCTCCCGCTTTTGTTCCAGCAGCCTTTGCCGCAACCTTGTGGCGCATCCCACCCGAAAAGCGTTCAGATACGCCAGTCCCCGGCCGCTTCCTTTGCGATATTTCGCGCGTTTCTCGATCGCAGAACTCAAATATTCATACAGGTGCTTGCAAACAATCAGATTTGTAGAGCTTCCTACCAAAAACATACTACCACTATAATTGTTCCGCATACCAGTACAACCGTTGGCTTCGGCAATTCCCGAAAACAGGATCATTTTCCAAGTGACAAATTTGGATGTTGTCTCTACTCCGGTTTGATCTATCTCTTCTTGGTGATTGGGGCCTAAATCGGCGAGGCTGAGGTTGTACTGCGCCAGTAAAACGGAAGCTTTTGCTGCCGCAGCAGTTGATTCGTTTTCGTTGGATGAGGTGGCAAGGGCTAACAGCTTTTTGATTTTTTCGACAATGCTTGTGTCTACCATTTTTTGATGGGTTTTGGGGTGAGAGTACGCGGTGCTAAGGTTTTGGGGATGTTTCTATTTTACTAGAATGTTGGAATGTGCGATCGTATTTTTAGAAATATTTAATTGATATAATAGGTTTTTTTTACCGCAGAGGGCGCAGAGGACACAGAGAGAGAGAAAAGAGTCAAGTTATTTTTATTTTAACTCTTGTGGGGCTTCTAGCCTACCCTAAGAGTTGATTCTCAATGAGTGTTGGAATGTGCGATCGCATTTTTAGCAATATTTATTTCATATAATTAGATTTTTTTACCGCAGAGGGCGCAGAGGACACAGAGAGAGAGAGAAAGAAAAGAGTAAAGTTATTTTTATTTTAACTTTTTACTATTCGAGGACTTCGAGGACTGACTTGGGCTGCAATTTATCTTTGAACCAAACAATTTTTGCAGGAACTTCTTTTACATTAACGCCAGCTTTTTCGAGATTCAGTCGTTCGGAAATAGCTAAAATCAAGTTGTCGCATCCAGATTTCTGTACTTGAGCAAATTTCTTTTGCAAATACTCGGGCCGCCAGTAGCCGACTATTTCTAATATAAACACTCGCCCGTCGGGATGTACTAACCGAAAGTCGGGAATCATTACGCTCCCGGGAATTGGAATTAAGTCTACTTCTCGTTCGAGTTTCCACTCGGTTTTTAATCCATTCCACCGCTCGGCAAATGCTGCTTCTAACATACTATCATAGGGTTTCCCTGGGGGATAGTGGCTGACTAAACCGCAGTCGGAATTTAGGGTGAATTTACCTGTTTTTATTACGCCACTAAAGGCATCTTTGGTTTGCAGGGTTGAGTGCATACTCCACTTGGTGACGTGTAGGAGTGCGGGCAGCATTTTGGCGAGGGCTAAGCCGTAGCGGGTGCTGGGTTTGAATAAGCTTGTGGGGCCGTCGATTGTGAGGGTAAATCCGTGGTCTGCATCGCCTTCGATGTAGGTCATTAATTGAAATAATTTTAAATAGCGAAACAGGAGTTTGTATTCTCCTGGATCGTTGCGGTGGGCGGTTAGTTGAACTTGACTTGCTCGGTAAAATATGCCTTGAACTTGGGAAAGGTTGTATCTGTGAAGTAAGTTTTCGGGTGTGGGTGCGTTAAATTCGGTGAGGATTTTGTTTTCGTTTAAATCGGCGTATAAACCTGTTTTGATTTCGTCGGTTAAAACTTCTCTGTTTAAGTCTTGGCTGATCTCTGTGGCTACTGTTTCGAGGGTTATTTGGGTGGATTGCGGGCTGGGAGTCGATCGCGCTGACAAGGCAAATACGCGCTGTCTCAACTCCAATGGTTCTAAGGGGCTAACGACTTCCAAGGTAGAGAAACCGCCTTTGAGGAGGTGCGCTAATCCCCGTTTTAGCCGATAGTCGGGGCTGTCGCCTTCTAATTCTAGCAAGCGTCCGTCGAGTTCGCCTTGGGTTTTGCCGATCGACTCCTGGAAGCATTTGATAGTTTCGGTTGCTGCTTCTAAGTTTTTCGCATCTATCTTGAGGCGTAAGGGGACGATCGATTCGCCGTTTTGACGGTGGCTTAGTAAATCAGTGGGTAGCATTTGTGAAAAAGATTTTATTTTGAACCGCAGATGAACGCTGACGATCGGTATCTGTCTAGTTATACCGCTTTTGGAATCTTTGCTGTAGGAAGCTTTCAGGCAAAACAACCCATTTTTAACCCGTTTGTCCCTATGGGGCGGACAAACTTGTTGACATTTTAGATTACATCGTTTACTGTAAAAACATCTAGTGTAAAAATACAGGTGCTTTACAGTCATGGACTTTGAGGATATTCGTCAGTGGCAGGGAACTGCTGAGGCGATCGCCAAGGAACTGAAACGCCAAATCGCTCGGCTTGGGTTGTCTGTGGAACCGCCTGCGGTGCGAACAGTCCGGCTGTGGCGATCGAAGCAGCTTTTGTCGCAACCCAAAGGGCAAGAATTTAGATTTCGCCAGATTCTGGAGGGATTGGGTGTGGCGCTGCTGCTGAAGCGGGGCTGGACGCTGGCGGCGATCGCGCAAGTTTTACCCTCATTCCCCGACGCAACTTTGGAACACCAAATCATTGCGGAGGCAAATTGTCAAGACCCCTCGTGGCTGCCACAAATGCAAACAACGACATTGCCATTGCCCACAGGGCACGCCAGCACGATCGATCTGGCTGAAGATACTGTTATATTGCTAGCCCAGGGAATTCTGCGGCAGTACGCGAGAATTATCAATCGAGACATTGTTCGCCAAGATGACAGTATACCATCGGAACTTTATCGGGCTATGTGCAAGTTGGGCCGGCTATACATCGAAGCCGGAAAAAGCGATCGCGCCGCTTGCGTGCATACGGTTTTGGAACGTGCTAGATATCCCCTCAATAAGTGGGAATTAGATATTTTTTGTCACGCCGATTTTGACTCTGGTCAAGTAATTCTGATCGATCCAGACTTGCGAGTACCGACCCCAGATTGTGCAGTAATTGCTAACTCCAGAGGTACTTTTGGCGAAGATAATGCGATCGAACACCGCCTGTACGAACGGTTGCGCGAGGCAACTGAACGATTGGGAATTCGCCGCCAGCACAAAGCTTATACGGCTTTGCGATCGCTATTTGGCAGCCTTTCGCTCATCGGAGAACACCAACTCTTAGACTACTTGCGCGAGAACGATTTAACACCTTTGCAGGGAACGATTGTTGACACATTTTTTGATAGTGTGCCGGATATCTGGTTAATTAATGGATACGCTCATCGCTGCGCCCATTGCGGTACGCTGATGCGACCATATGCCGATAAAATACTTTTTCCCGACGGGCGATGTCCGATCCGCCAATGCCTCGGCCACAATTCCTCAACAGCAAAAGTTTCGGAGAAATTAGACCCAAATCAAGACCGATTGCTGATTGCAAAACCGCAAATTTTAACCTATTGGACTGGGCCGGCGATCGACGAATTAGCAATTTTTGATGCAGCCATAAAAAACGGACTCGATGCCGAACTTTACCCAGAATCCGACCTGTGCGATGTCGCAATTAACGGTCGCAATATAGGCATTGATGCTAAGTCGTACAGCAGTCCTGTCTCCCTTGCCTTACGCCTCAACCGCAGCATCGGGGGGCTGGAGCACTACCGCCGCCGCATCATTGCCGTCAGCGACCAATTAATTGAGGAGCGGCCGGATTACCTCTCTACCTTCCAGTCTGCGATCGATAAAAAAGGCTCGACTGCTACTCTCGAAATTATGTCTGTTTCACAAGTCATTCAGTTGTTAAAAGCAATCAAATATGAGAATTAAACCTGATTTCTGGACGGGAATCGATCGCATTTGCTGGCTGTGCGTCTTGATGGCAGAATTTATCGATACTAATTCCCTAGAATATGCCCCTTTAACGATATCGGGAATGGCGAGTATCGTCAATGCACCCGCGTTTGCAAAAGCCCGCCAAGCTATTTTCAATATGCGCCTGATGTCTCTGGCTTATGTGACAGAACAGTCAGTGAAACACGCAGTTGCTATTTATAACGATCGCCACTACCGCGACAAAACTCAGGGAAGCTATAAAATCAACTTAGAAACACTTCACTTTGAACGCACAGACCCCCTAGAAGATTCTTTAATTACCCAAGCGCGTCAAATTCTGGGTCAGCCTTTGGCACACCAATTTTACAGTGTCAATTTTGCTGATGCCCGCCAGCCAATGGCCGTTGCTTTAGGCGAAGAAACAACAGCCGCGAGAATTCCAATTGCACCGATCGCAGCCCCGCTTGGTCAGCGCCGCACTCATTCACTCGATCGCGCCCCGAAACCAAAAATCCGCATTCCTCTTGCGGAACTGTACGAATTAGCAGTTGAGATGGATGAACGCGAGGCAAAGCATCCTGAAAAAAGACAGAGTAGCTGGGTACAACGGTTTCAACATTTTGCACTTAAAGTACCCGAAATTGGTAAGGGCTTGCGGGAAGAAACATTCATTGAATTAGAAGGCATCAAGCACTTAATTGGACTGCCTGGATCGGGCAAAACAACTTTGCTGGTATTGATAGCTGTATGGTTGGGAAAACGCGGTTATAAAGCGATGTTTGTGTTTCCTTCCATTGAAGTTGCCAGACAATACATGGCAGAACTAGCATTTCATGAAATTAAAGTGGGAATGCTAGTCGGTCAAAGCGATGGAACTCGCCGCCGACACGCTAATAATATTGCCGAGGCGATCGCAGCATCCGGGGGAAATGGCGGCTTTAGCTATAGTTTGGAACAAGCAGAAACTTTTGGCTTAAATTGTGTCTTACCTGCGTTTTCAACTGCTGATACTTCGATGTGGGAATTTGGTAAAGCACCCTGCAAGGAAATTTTACAAAGCGGTGGCAAAAAAGGGGAGATGAAAAAATATCTTTGTCCGGTTTGGACGGTGTGCGGCCGCAACAAAGCTCCCCGCGATTTGCTAGATGCTGATATTTGGGTTGGCCACGTTCTTTCAATGGATACTGAAGTTCCACCCCATGCCATTCGCGATCGCCTTCGTTATTTTGAATTGATTGCTCGGACATTTGATGTCGTAGTTTTTGACGAAGCAGATATGGTACAATCAAATCTGGATGCCTATGGTGCAGCCACTTTGAGACTTTCAGGTGCGGCAGATTCTATCCATTTAGTCATTCAAGAACAAATTCACAATCGTTTTGCTCGCGGCGAAAATTATCGATTGTTTGATCGCAATGTAGAACACTACAGCCGCGATTTGTCGGAATTTGGCGATCGCAATACATCGTTAATTACTGCCGTTCAAAATATGCCATCATCCCCTGTTGGCAAACGGTATCAGAATCAATTATTAACCGTTCTGAGAATTGTCAGCGATTTGTTGGATGGCTATGGGAAAACTTCTAAGCGCGACGACATCGACGAAGAGGAAGTTAAACAAGGATTTAGCAAAAGTCGTGCATTAACTGAATTCTGGGAAACAGCAGCTTACCATGCTTTTTACGATCGTACCGGCATTGATCCGCACGATCGGCTCAACCTGGATTTGTGCGCTCAAAGGCTGGGAATCAACCCCGAAACCCTCAAACAGCAGTGGGAAACTCAGATTCTTTATTTTCGGCGCTATTTAGCAGAGAATCTCATCGAACGGCGCGACAATATTGTCAAACAAATTGCCGAATTGTTTTTGCCTTTGTGTTTTAATGATGGCACTGCATCAGCCGAAGCTCAGGATACGATTACCTTACTTGTTTGCGTTACTTTCGTGATTTTAGGCTATCAGCGGATCGTACCGCAAACTAGAACAATGGTAGCAGAAGGACTGATTCGGGAACCGATTGTCGAATCAACTGCAACAGCGGAACTGCGACAACTGATTCCTGAGAATATTTTGGGGTCTTTTTCTGGGGTAAAATACAGTTTCCAAGCGGCACAAACTACTCGGACTCAAGCGCAAAATGTAGAACTATCTTATATCATCTTTGTGGGCGCGCCTCGGATGTTAATGCACCGTTTTCATGAATTATTTAAAGCAGATGGTGAACTGACAGGGCCTGCGGTTTTAATGACTTCAGCTACTTCTTTTCTGGAAGCAAGTCCTGCTTATCATATTAATTCTGGGCCGGATTACCTGCTCAAACCGCGCCAAACAGAACACGATCCCAAAAAGAGCATTTACCGCTTCAAATGGCTGCCAGATCGCGAACGGGGTGATGAACCTCTGCGATATAGCGGTGCAGGAGAACTGCGCGATCGCAATTTAGAAAAAATGGTAGACTTGCTGGTACGCGGAGGAACCAAGAAATCTGAGATTTACAAATCCATCCTCAATTTTGATGTGCAAGATGGTATTTACCGCAAAGCAGCCCTAATTGTTAACAGCTACGAACAAGCTCGAAACATTAAGAAATTTATCAACGATTACCATCCAGAAATCGGCAAACGAACCAAAGCAGTTGTTAATTTACTCAAAAACGGAGAACAACCAACTGATTTCGTGACAACGGCTCAGTGCGAGGCTTTAGGAGATGATGAAACTTGCGATATAATCATTTTTCCGCTGTTGGCAATTGGTAGAGGCGTAAATATTGTTTTCACCAAAGGAGATAGGAAACTCGATGCAGCCATTGGTACAATTTATTTCCTCACCCGTCCCCACCCCACGACTGACGATACGCAACTTTTGTACAGCCTCGCCGGCAAAGCTACCCAAGAATTTGACAGTCGAGTTTTTACTGAAGCAGAAGGCTTGCTAGCAATTTCTCATGCCTGGAAACAGTCTAAAAAACAACTCTGGAAAACGGCGAATCGACTGTTGCGCGAACCTCTCATGGCTAGCCGTTTGGGTGAAGATTTATTCAAACCCTTTACGGCAAATCAGATGGTAGGAATTTTGCAAACAATCGGGCGCGGGATGCGAAATGGATGTCCGGTACAAGTTTACTTTGTCGATGCAGCTTGGGCTATTAAATCCACTGAAAATAAACCAGACTCAGGCCGGGATAGTATGTTAGTTCAGATGCGAATTATTTTAGAAGAATGCGTCAAGCATCCCGATCCAGTGATTCGAGAAATATATCAAGAACTCTACAGCGCATTTCTCGATCCCTTGCAACGCATTGAGGGCGTAGTTTACCCCCCAAGTTTACGGAATTCAGAAGGTTTGACAGAGGAAGAAGACGATTCTGATGATTTTTCACCTTTATTGGAGATGTAATTATGAACGGCGAAACTTTTGAGGAAATTGAATTCTATCGCGACGCTGAAGCAAAGGAAACCAATATTACTGGAGATGAAACCATGAACGACGACATTTTTAACCAAATCGAATCCGATGATGACGAAGAAACAGAAGCAACTGTGATTTCAGACACTCTTTACGTTCCTCTTGCAAATAAGAGTCTGAAAGAAATTACCCTAGCTTTTACCGTGCCAGATAATATCGAGCCAGTAACAGTCAAAGGCTTGACCCTAGCTTGGACAAAATCTGCTTTACATGAGCTTTCAACTATCCAAAAAGCTGCTTGCAAGGGCGATTCAACCATCAAAAATCTCCCTTATGCCTCGCTGCGAGGTTTGTTAGAAGTAGGACTTGACAATCTAGCACGGATGCAGGCAAATGTAGGTTTGAGTAACTATTCGTTAAATCCTAAAAATGTAAATAATCCTGAACCATTTGCTTACTTAAATTCCGAAAGTACGGAAGATCTCCATAAATCGTTACGCCCAATTATCAACGAGTGGATGATAAATTGTCTCAAACCTTTTGCTGAGAAAGAAGATGGGCTATCGGAAGTTATCGACCGTTTGCAAGATTTGCACGATCGAAAAGAGTTGTTAACAATTACTCTGTCGGAGTCTCAAGTTTTACCGTGGAAATGGTCAGCAGAAACAGGAACAACTCAGGCTAGAAAGAATGATGATTATCGCGCGTTAGTCGATTATGCAGTTCGTGCGATCGCCGGAAAAGAGATTTTTCAGGGGCTAGGAACAATGAAGCGGGTTATTTCTAGCGGCGGGCGTCTCACAACTGGGATGGCAGAATTGATTACCGATCCCATTACTCTACCCGACACTACAGGAAAATTCAGTCTGGTGGTACGCTTAGAAGTCGTAACCTATCCTTCTTTGCACCAGCCTTTATTGAAGATTGATGTCTCCAAACGCCGCTGGTTTAGTAAGTTAAAACCTGCACGTTATAACTCGGCAGATATTAGCGGTTTTGTATTTTCTGATGATTATGGCGATCGCGCTTTTAGCTACACAGTGCATTCGCAGTCGGAAAAACAGGACAAAAATCAGCAGGACAAAAAGAAAAATTGGTTTTGGGCGATCGATAAAGATTTTGAAGCCTTGCGCGGCAAGCTAAAACTACCGCTGAAAACGCCTGACAATCAAAATATTGATGGTTCTCAAATTGCATTGGGGAAAGCTTCAACGGATAGCTGTCAAGCTGTGTTAACTTACCGCAACGGCTTGCAAGAAGGGAAGCACGGAATTGAGGCTGGCGTACCGGAGATTGATAAGTTAGAAGCTTTTGAAAAAATTGCCGAAATTCTCAAACCTATTGGCTTCAAACCTTTCGATAATTACTCACCCGTAAAAATCAAAGGTGAAAGTCACAAAAAAGACGATACAGCCTCGCGCATGATTAACTTGCCTACTCTGTTAGGTGCTGCTTTAGAAGTTCTCGAAAAAGACAACTGTTCTGATTTGACTCCAAAATATCTAGAAAGCTTTGAGGACAATGAGTTAAACAGCTTGCTAACCAAACACCTAGACATCAATTTAGATAATATTGCCAAAGGCAGAAAAGCCCTTCAATTTGTCTGTCAATTAAAAGAACTCAAGGCGATGATTCAGGCAAACCAGGAAGCTATGTGTCGGCTATATCCTAACGAAAAACTGTTGCTTGTTGTCTTTTACGAAGAACAATGCCAAACCGAAATAAAACTGCTGCAAGCAATGATTCGCGTGCTCTGGGGTGGTGCGATCGAACTCATGGTTAATCGTTTACCAGCAAACACTCACGGGCCGAAAGAGTCATTGTCAGGTGCAAATTTGAAACTGAAAGAGCGATCGCAAAACCGCATAAAAGCCTGGGACTCGATCGTCCAACAACTGGCTTTACGCAAACAGCGCACTTTTTGCCTGGTAATGGCGCGAGAATGGTATCCAGACAACAAACATGACGATGCCGTAAATAAGCCCTCATCCCGTCAAGCACTGGCTACAATCGCTGGTTCTTGCGTGCAGTTTCTGCTACCGATTGAAACAACCAAGGAGAAAAATATTCTCAACCTTGGTGATTTTTCCCATAGAGTGCAAGCGGCTCTAAAAGACTTACTTTGGGCTCACTCGGGTCGCATTGATGATGTCAAAGAAAAGGTTGACAAATGGCTAAAAGATATTCCTCAAGAAGCCAGACCAAAAGAAATTATTGGGATTACGATCGTCCGCAAACAAAAAGGTCGCACTCGCGGCTCTATTGAGAAGACATTTTTGCCAGTTGCTATGCGTCTCAACGTGGAGACAGGCGAGTGCGAACTGTGCTGTGCCTATGAGAAAGGGAATAGTTTACAAATCAGTCCTTGGAGCAAATTTTCGGATGCGATCGCCTTCATCTCCCAAATCTCCCCCGTGAAACTGGCTGACAAAGAAGATGTGCGTCGAAATCGTTTCATGGAATTTGTCGAGCAGATTATTTCCAATTCTGTAGATGAGGGAAATCAACCATTAGTTACGATCGATTCTTCCAACTGCGTGCAGCTTTGGTCTTGGCTTGCCGATTCTAAAATGAATGCAAATCAGATTAATTTTGAAACCAAGTCTGGAAGCCCCTTGTACGAACATATGGAGCAAGAATGGAAAGGCGCGCGGATAATTCGGATTCGCCAAGACCTCGCCCCTGGAATTCTCGATAAAAAAGTAAGATATTTTGCAGAAACTTTTCTGGAAGATCCGCGAACAAAAGAAGAACTAACTTCAACACATGAAATTCCTTCAGCTTCTAGTGCAATGAAGTTATTTCGGCTAAATTCAACTAATCAAAACAGCGCCACAAATCAAAATGGTTGTGTTGCTTACCTGTCTGTAGGACGTAAAACACTTCATAAAGAATCGCGCGGTCAAAGTTGCTATGGCGAATCCCAAGTTAGTGCAGTTTTCAAAATCAAAAAAGAGGATGGTTCGCTGGAAAAAGTTTTAAACAAAGCTGGATTAGAGGTTCACAAAATCGGAAATCGTTCGCCTTATATCGGACAATTACCAACTCCCAATCCCCTGGAAATTGTTGTGACTTTACGACAAGAAAATGATAATCCCGATCGCCTTGCTGCGCTTGTAGAATCTCTGCGCTATGGTTTCGGTCATTACAGCGACTGGTCTAGCTTACCTGCTCCCTTGTTCTTCGAGCGTGTCGTGCGAGATTACATCAGCGATTTTGCGATCTTCGAGGATGAAGAGATGGAAGAAGAATAGCTTTGTTACCAGGGAATGTCATCATCATCTCCCCATTTTGCTGGTGTTTCTGCGGCTTTTTTAGTTTGCTCTCGGTTCACTCCGTAAATGGGTGTTGGTTTGACGGTTTCTAATTTCGGGTATTCGGGTTTTGGCGGTTCTATTTGTTGTACTTTTGATTCTGGTTTCTCGACTTGCATTCCGCCTCGGCGACGCTGGGATGTTCTTTCTTCGGTGGTATCTTCGGTGACGACTTCGTAGAGAATTGCTAACTTGTTTGCATCGCTGCTTTTGCGGAGAACTCGACCCAATCTCTGGATGTATTCGCGTTCGCTTCCCGTACCTGAAAGTATAATAGCAATTCTGGCGTCGGGTACGTCCACTCCTTCGTTCAGGACGTGGGAAGCGACGAGGGTTTTGTATTCGCCGCTGCGAAATTTGTCGAGGATTTCGTGCCTTTCTTTGACTGGGGTTTGGTGGGTGATTGTGGGAATCAGAAATTCTTGGGAAATTCGGTAGACTGTGGCGTTGTCTCCGGTGAAGATTAGGGTGCGCTGCGGAGAGTGTTCGGCTAGGATTTGAGCTAAGATTCGCAGTTTGCCTTCGGTACAAAGGGCGATTTCTTTGGCTTGGCGGTGGGCAATCATGGCGCGCCTTCCTAATGGCGATCGCGCGCTGGCCATGATAAACTGTTTCCATCCTTCGAGGCTGGATATTTTGATGTTGGACTGTTTGAGGAAGTCGTTGCGAATGTTCATGGCTTCGCTGTAGCGATCGGTTTCTTCTTTTGACAGTTTGACCATGATTTGCACTATTTTATGGTCGGCTAAGGCGTCGCCTGCTAAATCTTCGGGTTTTTTGCTATATACTGTCGGGCCGATGAGGAAATGTAAGTCGCTGTGCCGTCCGTCTGTGCGATCGGGTGTTGCTGTCAGTCCGAGTCGAAAAGGCGCGATCGCATATTCGGATATTACTCGATAAAAGTCGGTTGGTAAATGGTGGCATTCGTCAAACACCAGCAAGCCGTATTTGTTTCCCAAGGTTTCGGCGTGAATGCTGGCGCTGTCGTAGGTTGCTACTAAAATTGGCGTTTTGTCCCGCGAACCTCCGCCCAACAATCCAATTTCGATGTCGGGAAAAGCTGCTTTCAAATTAGCGTACCACTGGTGCATTAAATCGAGAGTTGGTACTACGACTAATGTACTGCGGCCTGTGACTTGCATGGCTAATTGGGCCACATAAGTTTTGCCCGAAGCGGTGGGGAGGACGACTACTCCTTTGCTTCCTGCTTCTTGCCAAGCTGCTAGGGCTTCTTGTTGGTGCGGGTAAGGCTGCATTGCCACGCTGGATACGAGTTCGAGTAGTTCGTATCCGCGGGCGTCGTCGGTGAAGTGAGTGCAGTCGGCCTGAAGCGATTCTACCAGCGGGCGGTAGTGAATTGCTCGAATCCGAAATTTTTCCACGCGATCGTCCCACGTGGCAAAGTCCGCCCAGTCTCGGCCTCTGGGCGGTGGGTGCAGTAGGAGCGTTCCGCGATCGAATGTTAATGTAGGTATGCGTGGCATTTTTTGAGATAAGGGGGGAGTTATGCCTGTTAAATTATAGGCGATCGATAAAATCGATTGACAGCAGACTCTCTATAAGTTATGTTTTTAAGCAAATTTATAAAACCACAATCTACTTTATACCCTTCCAGGCGGTTTGTTGAGATTTTTACGCTTTTGTTTAGCAAATAAGTTTGCCAAAGTGTCAAAAGTTTCTAGCAGGGACTTTAGTCATTGTCGCTGACTGGGAAAGAAACGAGTGCAGTCCTGACTGCAAGCTGCTTGTGAAAGAAAGGAGTGAACTCCAGACTGGAAACCAATACGGTTCACTTAAAAAGCTAGTTGCCCGCGCGCGCATCAGTTAATTGAGAACTGTCACAGTCTTCACTATTGCAACGTGAGTTCGCAATGAGATTAGCCTTGACTGAACGGTATTGGGCTAAAAACGGATTTTTATAGATTTTCGTAATGCTTCGAGTTCACTTACCCTCTGAATCAGATGTTAGACTTTCTCAAATACAAAGAAAATTTCTTAGAATCGACTAAAGACTGGGATAACCAGAAATGGAGTAATTATAGTGACAATCCATTGGTGCTTGTTGCCCCAACGCTTGACAATTGTCATGTCAAAAATTGTCGCGTGCTTAAAAACCGCTTCAGAATGTTGGAATGTTTACCTAAAAATTCTGTGGTTGCTGAGGTTGGAACTCAATACGGTCACTTTGCCGAGGCAATACTCTCTATTACCAAGCCCAAGAAGCTGCATTTGATAGATTATAATTTTGATTTATTCAAAGCAGAACTGAGTAAAAATGAAAAAATACTATTACAACAAGGGATAGAAAACGGTTCTGTCGAACTTCACGAAGGCGATTCTTCGACAATTTTAAGCAGCTTTCCTCACGAGTATTTTGACTGGATCTATATCGATGCCGACCACGCCTATGAAGGTGTATGCAAAGATATTCAGCAAGGTTATACTAAAGTGAAGCCCGACGGCATGATTGTTTTTAACGATTATACGAATTGGTCTGTATGCGAGATTATGCCTTACGGTGTGGCGAAAGCAGTCAATGAGTTTTGTATTGCGAATAACTGGGAAATAGTATTTCTGGCGCTTCATCCTCTAGGCTATCACGATATTGCGATTAAGAAAAATACTGGGGAAAAGGAGGTGCGAATTCAGTTGCAGGAGGTTAAGTCGGAATTGCAGAGTTCGCAAGCTCGGATGCAACAACTACAGTTAGAGTTGGAGCAGGCTAAAAGATCGATCGACTTTATGGAAAATGACAAATTTTGGAAATTGCGATCGCAATGGCTGAAAATCAAACAAATATTCTCCTAGCCCAGCCCGATTCCCAAATCTAAAATCTCCAATGGTATTGTCCCGCTAGGGCTGATTTTTGCGTTAAATTCGATCGACATAAGCCTGAAATTTGAGGTTATAGATGGAAATAGGCGTCCCCAAGGAAATCAAGGATTTAGAGTTTCGAGTCGGACTCAGTCCCACCAGCGTGCGGGCTTGTTCGGACAAAGGCCACACAGTTTTCGTCGAAACGAATGCTGGGGCTGGGGCTGGTTTCGCCGATGAGGACTACATTGAAGCCGGGGCGAAGATTGTCTCGAAGCCCGCTGATGTCTGGAACCGGCAACTAATTGTTAAAGTTAAGGAACCGCTACCTGCTGAGTATCCGCTGATTGAAAAAGAGCAGTTGCTATTTACATATTTGCACTTAGCAGCCGATCGCACATTAACCGAGCACTTAATCAACAGCGGAGTCCAGGCGATCGCCTACGAAACCGTCGAACTCCCCGACAGGAAATTGCCCCTGCTAACCCCGATGAGCATTATTGCAGGGCGTTTGGCCGTGCAGTTCGGTGCTCGGTTTCTGGAACGACAGCAAGGCGGCAGAGGCGTACTTTTGGGGGGCGTACCGGGGGTAAGACCGGGCAAAGTTGTAATTTTGGGCGGCGGAATCGTCGGCACAGAAGCAGCCCGCATTGCTGTCGGAATGGGTGCTAGGGTGCAGATTTTAGATGTAAATGTCGATCGGCTAGCTTACTTGGAAACTTTATTCGGTTCCAGAGTAGAATACCTCTACAGCAGTCCTTTGCAAATAGAAGCAGTTGTTCCCGATGCTGACTTATTAATCGGTGCAGTTTTAGTCTTAGGAAAAAGAGCTCCGGTGCTACTTTCGCGCAAATTTGTCGCCAAAATGCAGCCCGGTTCTGTAATTGTTGACGTAGCCGTCGATCAAGGTGGCTGTGTCGAAACTTTGCGAGTAACTTCTCACACAAATCCTACTTATGTAGAGGAAGGAGTTGTGCATTACGGCGTACCAAATATGCCCGGTGCCGTACCTTGGACTGCAACTCAAGCTTTGAATAACAGCACTTTGCCTTATGTTTTGCAGTTGGCAAATAACGGAATTAAAGCTTTGGAAATGAATCCGAGTTTGGCGAAGGGATTAAACGTGCAGAATCACCGACTGGTACATCCGGCAGTACGAGAAGTTTTCCCAGATTTGGCTGATTAAATTGCGCGTTTTTTTCAGTAAGTTTTCCCGCATCTAAATTGTATTTTGGCGCGGGCAGGATGCCCACCCCACAAGAAACTTAATGTGTTGTGGAACGGGCATCTTGCCCGTTTCCAAACAAAAAAGGTAATCGATATATCTGCTTTGCTGCTCCACCAACGACGGGAGAAGATGCACGATATTAAGCTGAAGTGATACCGACAAGATTTACCAGAAAAAGTTGGTTGAAAGCCGGAACCCCGGGAAAAATTAAAATCAGACGATTCATTACTGCAATTATCTTCCTTCTTTTGTCAACAGTCAACTGTTAACTGTCAATTAAGAGGGCAGGCACGGGGCACTGCCCCTACCACTGATTAAGTGTCAACTGTGAATTGTCAATGGTATATAGCGATCGCAAATGAATCGTAAATTTTTAACCCCACCCCAGCCCTCCCCTTGCTAAGGGGAGGGAGCAAGAAATTTACAAATGATTTGCGATCGCTATAACTTCACGGAAAACTTTGTGTGCGACTCCGGACGGCTGCTGTGATGGTTGCTCCGGAAAAGTTGGGGCTGCTGTCCGATTAATTTGTTGCAATTTCTTCACAATCCTATACGCAGATCGTCGTATTGTTCCCACAGTTTATTTAGAAGACTATGAGATTAAACGCTGCGCTCTAGCTTCACAACAACTACATAAGACTATTTCTAAGTGTGAATTAAATTTTATGTCTAGGTAGCGATGAAGCAATAGTTAGTCGATTGAAAATTTTATATTTTAGATTTTAGATTGACTCTCGCATTGAACCTGGGAGCTTGAACTATGGTCAAAATTTTGGATCTTGTATCGATATTTTGGCTGGTTATAAGCAGGCGTATCAATCAAATTCAAGATGGAGAAATCAAAATGTCACAGCAAGATCCGACTGCTATGGAAGTAACAGATGGTGAATTATCGTTAGGAGAAATGTCAGTAGATGACATAGCTGCCTCACAAGCAATAGAGGCGGGAACTGGCGACCCCACACAGCCTGTGGAGACGCCAATAGCTGAGACTGTACCGGAGAACTCGGCCGTCTCTAACATACCGATTATCCCGCTCCCGATCGCCAAACGGCCGGTCAGCGGGCGCTATCGCGGTACTGTGGGCGGGTTTCAACTCGAAGTTCGGGTGGATGTCGATCGCACGCGGCCGATGAAACGCTTAAGCGGCGACTTCTACCAAATCAGCGGCCAAACGGTAACATATTTCGGATCGTTTATCGTTGAGGCGCCGACGGTAACAGTGACAGCCTCACAAGTCACCGTCAAGGGGCTGGGTAGTTTTACCTTTGCAGCGGGGGCTCCAGTAGTTCAGGTGACGATCGAACGACGGCTGATTTTTCAGCCGCAAGCACCCGCCACAGTACAATTTTTCACCACCGGCGGAGCGCCCGGAGCGACGTATACTTGCGCCTTCGAGTCGATCTATTTCCGCACCGCACGCATCGAGACCGATCGAGTTTCCGATATCAGCACACCCGTATTCAGCAGCTACAACACAGGTTCGCTACCCTCAGGAGGCGCAGCGCGCAACCTCAGCGTCGTCGGCGCCTATAAAGAAGCAGGAATTGAAATGATTCCAAGCGCAGCAAGCGATGTCATCAACATCTCCGAAGCCGGTGCTAATGCTCAGTGGAGCAACGCCGAACTGCACGCTTCCATGCAAAATCACTTCAGCTTGTGGCAAGATCAGCCGCAGTGGGCGATTTGGCAAGTAGCAGCGCAACTTCACGAAATGGGCGCTAGCTTGTACGGCATCATGTTCGACCAAGAAGGCAAACAGCGGCAAGGCTGTGCTGTTTTCCACAGTGCCATCGGCGGGGAAACAGCAGAGCAACTGCGATTGCAAGTCTACACCTACGTTCACGAGCTCGGACACGGTTTCAACCTGCTGCACTCTTGGCAAAAACAGTACGCCTCACCACCGGTGCCAAATCGCCCCAATTCACTGTCTTGGATGAATTATCCGTGGAACTATCCAGGTGGTGGCGCACCCGCATTCTGGAACAGCTTCGCATTTCAGTTTGACAATGAGGAAGTCATCCATATGCGGCACGGGTTCCGCAACAACGTCATCATGGGCGGAAACAACTTCGCCGTCGGGGCCGCTCTGGGTCGCGAAATCATGGCGGATCCAGTGCGCGACGAGTCGGGACTGAAGCTAACCATATCAACCCACCAAAAGAACTTTGGACTCGGTGAGCCTGTGGTGCTACAGTTGATGCTCAACACTACAGATGCCAGAGGGCGCCGCGCCCACACCTGGCTGCATCCCAACACCACCATGGTGAAGATTGTGATTCGCAAGCCCAGCGGTGAAGTTGTGGCTTACGAACCGTTAATCGAGCACTTGGTAGGGCCTCGGGAGACGATCCTCGGTCTCAATGATACGATCGCCGAAAGCGCCTATATCGGCTACGGCAAAGATGGGCTTTACTTTGAAGAACCCGGTAACTATCGCATCCGCGCCTGCTACGCTGCTTTGGACGGATCGCAGGTAATGTCAGATATCATCACAGTTCGCGTGCGCTATCCTGTAACGGCCGCCGAATCAGAAATGGCCGACCTTTTCATCGGCGACGAACAGGGTACATTGCTTTACCTGTTGGGTTCGGATCACGAATCCTTGCAGGGCGGTAACGATGCCTTTGATGAAATTCTGGCGAAGTATCCCGACAACGCGATGACCAACTACGTTCGTTTGGTGAAAGGTATCAACGCCAGCCGGGACTTCAAGACAATCACTGACAAGCAGGAAAACCGCGTGGTTGTGCGCCCTGCAAAATTAGATGAAAGCTCCAAGCTGCTGTCGGCCGTTGCAGATTCGGGTGTTCTCGACCCGGTTTCGGCAAAGATGACTTTGACAAATCTAGCTGAGGTTCAGACTAAAGCTGGCGATGATGAAGCGGTTAAACACACCTTAAGCAAACTCTCGGCAATTGCGATCGGAAAATGGTAATATGCCGTTCCCCAAGGTAAAAAGCTTGATGTTTCGCCGTCAACTGCTAATCGCCTTTGTAACTCTGTTAATGGGGTCGGCCTGCGCCACAAATAGCGGCCGGCTCCATGCTTCTACTGGAC
Organism: Microcoleus sp. CAWBG58; assembly: GCF_020883045.1. Taxonomy (NCBI): domain Bacteria; kingdom Bacillati; phylum Cyanobacteriota; class Cyanophyceae; order Oscillatoriales; family Microcoleaceae; genus Microcoleus; species Microcoleus sp. CAWBG58. The sequence goes on from NZ_JAHRFA010000008.1 coordinate 32,972, forward strand.
AACAAAATAGGAGGTCGATCGTGCCTTTAACTGTCAAACTTCGCGACGGTTTCAGCAATGACACCGTGACAATTAGAGTCAATGGAAAGGAAGTTTATCAGAAGTCAGGAGTCACTACAGACTTGACAATTTCTTTCGCCGATAGGGTGGAAGTGCCTGTCGAGGAATCCACAATTCAGTTAGAGGTAGCGGTGCAGGGAGGTCTCAGGAACACCGAGGAAATCCGCGTACAAGAGACTGCCTTTGTTGATGTGTGGATTGTTGAGGGTAAAATGGATTTTCGATCCTCAAAGCAAGAGTTACCGATGCTTTAGCAACTCTCAAACATCCAGTTTTGCCAAACCCAAATACCGCACGCCTTCGGGAGTTACGTCAAACCGGCAAGGCAAAACTTCGACACCTTCACCGATGGCCTGTCTGAACAATTGTCCGTAAATGCGATCGGCACTATCCCCAGGCGCAAAATCCGTACAATCGCCGCGATTAATAAAATACAGCATTACAGCCCTCGATCCCTGCCGCACCACCTCGATCAATTCTCTTAAATGTTTCTGTCCCCTTTCAGTTACTGTATCGGGAAATAAAGCTAATGTATCTTTAACCCAAGTTGTATTTTTGACTTCCACAAAAATTGGTTTTTCCCCACCAGTCAACCAAAAATCAACTCGACTTTTTTTATCTTTTCCATAAACAACCTCCGGCTGAATTAAACTGTAATTGCCCAACTCAGGAAACAAGCGCAATTCCAAAGCTAATTTAACTACTCGATTTGGCAGCCCAGTATTAACTCCCACCCAAGTTGGGACTGTATCGAAAACTTTAATTAATTCCCAAGTATAAGCTAACTTGCGTTTGGGATTGTCGCTGGGAGATACTAGCACTGGATTTCCGGGAATTAAAACACCAGTCATCGGGCCGGTATTCGGACAGTGCGCGGTGATGATTTCTCCCGTATCTAGTTCGATTTCTGCGAAAAATCGTTTGTAGCGTTTGATTAAAGTGCCGGGTAATAAAGGCGGATATTTGTAAATTAAGTCAGTCATGGGGATGGGGGCATTGGGCATTGGGCATTGGGCATTGGTAAATAGAAATAATTGCTGTAGGGGCGGGTTTACCAACAATATGTGGCAATAATTGACAATCTCAAAAACCAGCCCCCACCCAACCGTAAATCACTTATTTATCTTCTCTTCTAAGCTCATTGATTTCATCATTCAAAGACTGCTGTTGTTTACCTTTTATCAACTGTTTCATCTGCGCTTTAAAAGCTTCCACCAATTCGGGACTGGCTTGTGTTTCTTTCCAAGAAGCGCGGGAATTTAAGCGATCGCACCAATCCTCCAATTTGGGGTATTCCTCCAAAGACAGGCCTAACTCGGGCAGCCAAGGCACGGAAACACCAGCCACAACATCGGCGAGGGTAATCGTGTTGCTGCCAAAAAAAGGTCGATCGCCCAACAACTCCTCAAAAAAGCTCAGTACCGCCGCCACTTGCTGCCCAGATTTTTCCAGCTTCTCGGGTTCGGCTGCGCCGCCGAAAGTCTGGCGGACAAAGGGACTCAGCGCTGGTGTCAATTCGTTGACTGTGACCATTTGTACCATGCGTGCGATCGCCAAATCCCGAGCATTCTGTGGCAATAGTGCGATCGTTGGATACTTAGCTTCGAGATAATCAAGCATCGCGAGACTTTCTATTAAATGAAAATCTCCATCAGCCAAAACCGGGACGTGGTGAAAAGGGCTAATAGCTAAAAAATCAGGTTGAAACTGATCGCCGTTTAATTTCAGCGCCACCAATTCAAACTCAATCTCTTTTTCCAGCAAAGCAATCCAAACGCGGCGAGCATTAGTAGACAGCGGATTATAATAAAGTTTCAGCAAGGTCAAATCTCCTAAAGTCAAATCACTATAATTTTGGTACTTACTAGAGCCAATTAACGCCAAAAGATCGTAGCACGAAACCCAGATACATAGAAAAATTCTGAATTCATGTTACGATCGTCCAGATTTGCTATTAAACTTAGCAAAGCCTTTTAGCACTAGCGTTTGTAACCATTTGTGTCTGAAACCCAGAAGCCCTCTCGTTCCCTAGCAGGGATTGCCGGCATTGTCGCAGTCGCCACTCTGATTAGCAAAGTCTTCGGATTGGTGCGCCAAATTGCGATCGCAGCAGCCTTTGGAGTCGGTGTCGCCGTCGATGCCTACAACTACGCCTACGTCATCCCCGGTTTCCTATTTATTTTACTGGGAGGGATTAACGGGCCATTTCACAGCGCCATAGTCAGCGTTTTAGCCCGCCGCGACAAAAAAGAAGCAGCACCCTTAGTCGAGACAATCACCACCTTAGTTGGCGGCATATTGCTGTTGGTAACAATCGCTTTAATTATTTTTGCCGATCAGGCGATCGATTTAGTAGCACCCGGGTTAAATAGAACAGCAGAAGGTTTAGAAATCAAAGCAATAGCCGTCCAACAATTTCGGATTATGGCGCCGATGGCATTGCTTTCAGGCTTAATCGGCATTGGTTTCGGCACACTCAACGCCGCCGATATGTACTGGCTTCCTTCCATCAGCCCTTTATTTTCCAGCGTTGCACTTGTCGGCGGTTTAGGAATTCTCGCGCTACAACTCGGAGACAAAATAACTCAGCCAGAATACGCATTAATCGGCGGCTTAGTATTAGCTTGGGGAACTTTAGCAGGAGCAGTTTTGCAGTGGTTAGTGCAACTGGCAGCGCAGTGGCGCGCGGGATTGGGAAAATTGCGTTTGCGGTTTAATTTTAAACGCCCCGGAGTGCAAGAAGTAGTTAAGGTGATGGTTCCTGCTACCCTATCCTCGGGAATGCTGCAAATTAATGTCTATACCGACCTGTTTTTCGCATCCTACATCCCTCAAGCTGCATCTGCCATGGGTTACAGTGGCCTATTGGTTATGACTCCTTTAGGCATTATTTCTAATGTAATTTTAGTACCATTTTTGCCAATATTTTCTCGCCTTGCCGAACCCAAAGACTGGCCGGAATTGAAAGATAAAATTCGTCAAGCTTTAATTTTGACTGCGCTGACAATGATGCCCTTGAGCGCTTTAATGGTGACACTGGCTACACCCATCGTCCGCATTGTTTACGAACGCGGTGCTTTTAATCTGTCAGCCTCGCAGTTTGTCATACCGATATTAATGGCTTACGCTATTGGAATGTTTGTGTATTTGGGGCGCGACGTTTTGGTACGGGTATTTTATGCCTTGGGAGACGGTGAAACCCCTTTTCGTGTCAGTATTATCAATATCTTTTTAAATGGGCTGCTGGATTATTTATTAGTAGGAGCTTTCGGCGCGCCCGGATTAGTTTTGGCGACGGTGGGAGTGAATATAGTTTCGATGATTATGTTTTTGTACTTGTTAGATAAAAAGCTGGGTGGCTTGCCTTGGGGCGAGTGGAGTTTACCTTTTTTAGGGTTAGCTTGTGGTAGTTCTCTAACTGCTTTCGTGTCCTTGGCTACTCTGCAAGCCTGTCAAAGAGTTTTGGGTACTGAAGGTTTGCTAATTCAAATAGTGCAGTTGAGTGTGGCGAGTTTGGCAGGATTGGGAGTTTTTGCCATTTTTGTTAATCAGATGAAGTTGCCGGAAGTTGAGATGTTTGTCGATCGCATTCGCGGCCGTTTTGTGAAGTAATATAGTTTCTGTTGGCATCTCAATCATGTTTTAATGTCTGCTGCCCCAGAGAATAATCTAAAAAGTCTCGACAGACAGACAAGACTTCCTGATTGGCGAGGTTGACTTGCTAGCAACCGAAAGCCTCGTGAATGTTGCCGTAGTCGTTAATGGTATACTCTATTTGCAGCATCAAGCGCGGTTTCTCAGTTGGCTGGGTTCCTCTGTGAAAGCAAAAAGGATTTTCTACAAACCCAAAACCAGCTTTGCCACAGACATTCACCACATTTTGAGCGCCGTAATATTCAACAATCTTTTCGTCATCGATGTCTGCACATCGCGTACTTATAAGTTGGTGCATCAACTTTTTGCCTTTGTGAGTTCCAGAAACATAAGTGTGCGGCCCGCTGAACATATCGACATCGGTAAGGTAGAAAAAAAACTTAATGAACCGATAGTCATCTAAATCGTAGTGAAATACTTGGGCTGCCTTGCGTTGCTGGACGTGGTTTTCTGCTGGAACTGGGAAACTCCACGATATTTCGCTGCCCATGTGTACTGGTTCGGCACCCAGAAATTTAGCTGCAATAGCCAGTATGCCGGGGTCTTTTTCCAGTTCTTTCAGGGTTGAAGACTGGTTTCCGTTACTCATATAGCTGCAAACGCGGGCATTTTTGGGTAAGTCCGCACCTACTTTTTCTGTTCCTTTGTAGTGGTAGGGACGGTTGGCATCTCTGTTAATGTAGCCAACTGTAGAACTGGCAAATTTCAAAAGTTCTTGAACTGTATCTTCAGGTAGCTGAAGACCTTGATAACAACTATCGGTTTCGATCGTAGCAGCGATCGCATCTACATCCAACTTTCCCAGAACAGAAGCATTTTCTTGACTGATAACATGAGATTTAGCTGGACGCTTCAATAACATCGTTGCCCAGTCGCGTACAATCTCGAAACGAGCAAATTTACGCATCAAAAACAGTCGAGGGTCTTGAATCAGGCATTGATAGTTTTTGACGAAATAATTGGCAAGCTTGTACCCGAAGCTTTCCGATTTCTGAATCACGCTTGTTGTTGTGTTCATAGTTTGCGGTAGTTTTGTACAAAATTTGTTATTGTAGCTTGCACCTGTCATCTTTTTGTTTGTGATTGTAAGCTGTCTTTGTTTGCAAAAAAAAGAGATATAAAAGTTTTAGAGTTTGCCAATACTTTAGCAAACAAACTTTTAGGTCTCAAGACTTACGCATGAACCACAAAAAACATAGAGTTGAGATTGCGATGCACAGCAAAGAATGACAGATATGCGTTTTCTTGCGTAAGTCCTATATTTGTCACTTGCATTGTTCTAACCTGATTGTTTTAGGTTGTCAAGTAAAACAGATTTTTTAATTATTGTTGCTCTCGATCGAGTCCATGCTTGAATTCGACTGTCTTGAATGTATTTACGGCTGGTTATTTCGGGATATCTGCTCTTGAGACAATCTGAACTTATGTGTTGCTTTGTTTTAAGAAATGTCATCAGAGCGGTTTCAGTGTAGTGCCGTAAAGATATTCAGTGGAGACAAGTCAATGCCTTGTTTTTAAAGGATTTCAGGGATCGCAAACCTCTATAATTGCGCGAGCAAATTCTGGCAAACCGCATATCTTAAAAAAATGTAAAAATATTGGGTGGCATTCCCGACAAGCCTCCCCATAGCATTTTTGATTGCAAAAATTACGCTGGATGTGACAATTAAATCTCTGGTGTCCGGGGCTATAAGGTGTATTTTTAAACTTCTCCTTCAAATTTAGATCCGCCTTGCATCCCCCTTAAAAAGAGGGACAAAAGAGGATCTTGCTTCCCTCTTTTTTAGCTATCAATTAAGTAAAGGAGTATGAAAATATACAATGATTCAAACACCGAGCGACAGGAAGTCAAGTGAAGTCAAGCAATTGCTCGCTGACACCCATACACATTCTGTTACACCGCACCGATTTATTGGCGCCTACTTACTTAGTCCCATTTTGTTTAATATTTACGATCGCGCCACCGCCCCACCATTCCCTCATTCACCGCGATCGATAATCAGAAAAATATAAATAATTGTAAATAAGCGACCTCAATCACAGACAGTGCGATCGCACTTTGCTAATTTTCTAGTAATTAAAAGCCTAGGGTGCCATCAGCTACGAGATAGAAATTGCAATTCGATCGCTCGAATCGATTTTTGCTGCTTAAAAAACACTCAATCTACCGGAAGCACAAACAGATGAACACCCTAACTCAACTTAATAAAAAAAATACCTTTGTGGGTTCCACTAGCGATCGACTAAGTTCGATCGTCATCCTTGACCCTACAGTACCGGAGAGCGATCGCATAGCCGACGGCATCAAACCAGATACAGCTACTTATATTCTCGAAAACAAGCCCAATGCGATCGAGCAAATCACCACAATCTTAGCTCAGCATCAAGGCATCGAAACTCTCCACATCATCACCCACGGTAGCCCCGGCAAGATTTACTTAGGCACGACAGAACTCAACAGCAGCAACATCGAACACTACAGCCAACAGTTGCAACAGTGGCGAAACGCCCTGAGTGCGAACGCCAGCATCATCTTGTATGGCTGTAACGTAGCCGTCGGGAAATCCGGACACCAATTTCTGACTCAACTGAACCAATTCACAGGGGCAAACATCGCTGCTAACTCCCAACCTACAGGTAACTGCGAACTCGGAGGCACTTGGGACATCCTGCAACTCATGCCGCGATCGGGCCAAAGGGCTAAACTGGCTTTGACGGAAACCACCCGCAAAACCTACAGCGGCGTACTCGGCTTCGCGACACAAGTCACCTTCGCTACTGGCTCTAGCCCCAGAGCTGCCAGCATCGGCGACTTCAACGGCGACGGCAAACCTGACTTAGCTGTGGTGAACAACTATAGCCCCTCCGCCTCCATCCTGCTCAACACCACCACCACCGGAGCAACTACCCCCACTTTCGCCACTCAAGCCACTTTCCCAATTGGCAGTTCCCCAAACTCCGTCAGAATCGGCGACTTCAACGGTGACGGCAAACCTGACTTAGCTGTGGGAAATAGTGGTAGCAACACCGTCTCCATCCTGCTCAACACTACCGCCACAGGAGCCACCACCCCCACTTTTGCCTCCCAAGTTACCTTCCCAACTGGGACTTTCTCCTACTCCGTCAGCATCGGCGACTTCAACGGCGACGGCAAACCTGACTTAGCTGTGGTGGACAAGAGCAGCAACACCGCCTCCATCCTGGTCAACACTACCGCTAGAGGAGCCACCACCCCTACTTTTGCCCCCAAAGTTGACTTCACAACTGGCAATTACCCCAAATCCGTCAGCATCGGCGACTTCAACGGCGACGGCAAACCCGATTTAGCTGTGGCGAATGGAAGCGACAGAACTGCTTCGATCCTGCTCAACACCACCACCGCAGGAGCCACCACACCCACTTTTGCCACGCAAGTCGCCTTCGCTACTGGCTCTAGACCCATCTCCGTCAGCACCGGCGACCTTAACGGCGACGGCAAACCCGACTTAGCTGTGGCGAACACTTTGGACAGCAACGTCTCCATCCTGCTCAATACCACCACGACAGGAGGCTCCACCCCCACTTTCGCCCCCCAAGTCACCTTCTCAACAGGCACTAACCCCACCTCCATCGTCACTAACCCAAGGTCTGTTAGCATCGGCGACTTCAACGGCGACGGCAAACCAGACTTAGCTTTAGTGAATCTCACCAGTAACAACGCCTCTATCTTGCTCAACGACACCAGCACAGGAGCCACCACTCCCATCTTCGCCCCCCAAGTCACCTTTGGTACCGGCAATGCCCCCAACTCCGTCAGCATCGGCGACTTCAACGGCGATGGCAAACCTGACTTAGCTGTGACGAGCTACTCCGACATCTCCATCCTGCTCAACACCACCCCCAAAGTTATTACCCCCAAAGTTACTGCTGTCACCGCCACCACTCCCGATGGCACTTATGGTGTCGGTGCAACCATTGCCATCACCGTCACCTTCGATCAAAATGTCACCGTCATCGGCACACCCCAACTGCAACTAGAAACTGGTACAACTGACCAATTTGCCAACTACGCCTCTGGTAGCGGCACTACAGCTCTCACATTCAACTATGTAGTAAAACCAGGAGACGCCTCTGCCGACCTACAATATCTCGCCACCAGTGCCCTCACCCTGAATGGCGGCACAATTAAAGATAATTTGACTGTAAATGCCGATTTAACTCTTCCCGCTTTAGCCTCAGCTAACTCTCTCGGCGGTAGCAAAGCGATAGTTATTAGTCAAACCATCGTCGATAATATTCCACCCACAGTTGCCTTAACATCAACTTCTCCAGCAACAGTTAACAGTAAATTTAGCGTCACCGCTACCTTTAGTGAAAACGTCACCGGCTTTGATAATACTGATATCACCGCAGCCAATGCTACTGTCAGTAATTTTGTGACTGTTGATGCGAAAACTTACACCTTTGATGTCACTCCCGCTGTTAGTGGAAATGTTACAGTTGATGTCCCGTCGGCTAAAGCTACTGATACTGCGGGTAATAATAATACCGCTGCAATTCAACTAATTCGTACTGCGGATATTACGCCAACACCAACCCCAACACCAACTCCTGCGCCAACCCCAACACCAACTCCTGCGCCAACCCCAACACCAACTCCTGCGCCAACCCCAACACCAACTCCTGCGCCAACCCCAACACCAACTCCTGCGCCAATTCCAACGCCAACTCCTGCGCCAATTCCAACGCCAACTCCTGCGCCAATTCCCATTCCAACACCAACTCCAATTCCCACTCCAACACCAACAACTCCCACTCCAACGACTCCAACTCCAACTCCAAATCCAACTCCAACTCCGACTCCGACGACTCCAACGCCTATACGAACAATCACAACTCCAACTCCAACGCCCGCCCCACTACCCACAGCGGAAGTGCAACAAATAGCAATTACTACGCCAAAGCCATCTGTATCGAGTAATGTGCGATCGAACTTACCAGAAAACACCCGATTAGGAGATGTTTACCTGCTAACAAATGGCAACGATAGCATCATCCCAGCAGCAGCATTAGGTTTAAGCGTATTTGCCCTTTCTGGCAACGATTCCTTAACGGGTTCAGACTTCCCAAACACCTATTTTGGAAATCAAGGAGAAGATACTTTAGTTGGTGAAGGAGGTAACGACGAACTAATTGGTGGCAAAGGTTCGGATTCGCTAGATGGTGGTATTGGCAACGATTTTGTTAGCGGGAATAATGACAACGATATCCTGCTAGGTGGTGAAGGCGATGATACCTTACGGGGCGGCAAGCAGGATGATATCTTATCAGGCGGTGCGGGTAACGATGTTTTGAATGGCGATGCGGGTTTCGATATCCTTACGGGTGGAGTTGGGAATGATATCTTTGTATTACAAGATTCGGTAACTCAACTATCTCAAGCCGATCTGATTGCTGACTTCTCTGCTGATGATAAAATCCAGTTAATTGATGTGACTTTCAGTCAACTAACTTTTGCATCAGTTAGTGTGGTTTTAGATGGTGCAACTGCTGTCACAGCAACGGCGATTAAATCCGGGAATAACTACTTGGGAGTGGTTTATAATCTGAATCCAACGGCTCTTAATAGTAGTTCATTCTTGTAACATTGAAGCGAGCGATCGAGGTTCGCAGTGAGGACTTTAGTCCTCTCCAAATGCGGACTGAAGTCCTCACTACAAACTAAACTTAAGGTTCGCAGTGAGGACTTTAGTCCTCTCCAAATGCGGACTGAAGTCCTCACTACAAACTAAACTTAAGGTTCGTAGTGAGGACTTTAGTCCTCTCCAAATGCGGACTGAAGTCCTCACTACAAACTAAACTTAA